>CAYUME010000280.1:0-6552 GCA_964445475.1 uncultured Planctomycetia bacterium | reverse complement strand
CATCCAGGTCGGCTGCCACTATAACAACTCCCCGCATCTCGTCCGCCAGGTCCTCGCCTGGCTCAAGCTCCGCCGCATCCCCGCGGCCTGCGACAACCCGGCCGTGACGTTCACCCACGCGGTCAGCAACAGCGGCCTCTACGACGTCTGGACCCTCTGGAACTGGGACCGGAACAAGGCGGTCACCGTGGACTTCGTCTTCCGCGACGGCCCCGCGCCGGCGTCCTGCACCGACCTGAAAACAAGGCAGGCGATGCCCCTGGTGCCGACGCCGGACGGCGCCAAGGTGGCCGGCCTGACGTTCCAGCCGCTGGACATCCGCGTCTTCGTGACGCCGCGCCAGGCGGTCGCGACCGCGGCGCTCGACTGGCTCAACCTGCAGCGCGGCTGGTGGCGCGGCACGGCGAAGCCGTCGAAGGCGCTGGCCCCCTACGCCCCGCGCTTCGCCCTCGACCTGACCGAGGGATGGCGGATGAAGCCGCTCGAGGAGGCCGACAAGACCGACCCGGCGCCGCTGGCCGCGCCGGGCGTGGATGACGCGGCGTGGACGCCGATGCGGTTCGGCAGCTGGATCGTCCCGGACGAGCTCCCGACGCGCCGCGCCTTCTTCCGGCGGGCGTTCACGGTGCCGGCGCACTGGCAGGACGGCGAGATCGAGCTGCGGATCGTGAACTGGACCCACGACGCCGTGCGCGGCCGCCTGCGCGTCTGGCTCGACGGCGAGCCGCTCTCCTTCCCCGGCTCCAGCGTCAAGGGCCTGCCGCTCGCCGGTAAGCTCAAGCCCGGCGCGAAGCACCTCCTGGCCGCGGAGGCCGCCGGGGAGGGGCAGATCGCCGGTTGCCTGGGCAACACCTGGCTCTCCTACCGCCCGAAACCGCAGGCGACGCAGGATCTCGCCGGCCCGTGGACGACGACCCGCGACGCCCTGGCGTGGACCGGGTCCGCCACGCTGCCCGGCCCGTGGGACGCCTACATGGCCCGCCGCACCGTGCGCGTCGACCGCGCCCTCGCGGGGATGACCGCGATGGTCCGGGTCGAGACGGACCGGCCGTTCGGCATCTACGGCGTGATGGTCAACGGCCGGTGGGTGATGCGTCTCCACCACGAGGTCGGCACGCTCACGGAGCTCAACGTCACCCCGTGGATCCGTTTCGGCGAGGAGAACGAGATCGGCATCGTGCGCCGCGGCGGCCCGGACACGGGGAAGATCAAGGCGGTCCGCCTCGAGTATCACAAGGCGGGCGCCTATCCGTGAAATACATCAACATGAATACGCAATAGCTCATGGCCACGAGACGCGTGTCCGTCTATCCTTCCGGCGATTGCACCACGCTTCCTGCACGGAGGAACGGGGCTTGGCAATCCCCTTTCGACGTGCGGCCGCTGAGCCGTCACCCGTCCCCTTGGAGAGGCCCGGCCCCATGAGGACCCCCCTGCGGATCGCGCTCTGCCTGTTCGGAGCCCTGTCCGTCGCCAGCCTGCTCGCCGCCGAGACGCTGTCCTACCCGGATCTCGTCCGGCGACTCCCGGACCTGGAACACCTCGCGACGCTGCCGGTGCCCGGCGAGCGGTGCGCCCAGTGCTCGAGCTACGACCGATCCAGCGTCTACGACGCGGCCGCGGGCAAATACGTCCGCTGGGACGCGAACGGGGACGGCGGCGGCATCATCCGCCAGGAGGGCGACCTCTCCCTGCTGGCCGAGGAAGTGCTTCCCCAACAAGCGCCCCACCCAGTACGCCGCCGTGGCGTACGGCTGGTGCCTGTCAAATGAGTCCGCCTCTTCTCTCTTCATCGGGGGTATTATGGCGATCCGCTGCGGACCGGTCTTCGTGCTCGGCCTTCTCGCGGGTGTCGTGACGGCATCCCGCGGCGCGGAGGCGCCCGCGGGCGGCCCGGCGGCGATGGCTGCAAAGGACGACTGGCTCGTCCGCAGCGGGGCGCACTCCCCCGGAGGCGGCGGCGCGGCCGCCGGCCTGACCGTCCTCGCCAACCACGACCCGGTCTCGCGCAACGCGCGCGGAGGCGAGCCCCTCCGGATCGGCGACAAGGAATTCGCCCGCGGCCTCTACTGCCACGCCGTCAGCAAGGTCCTCGTGACCCTCCCCTCGCCGGGCAAACGCTTCTCGGCCGTCGTCGGCGTCGACAACAACCCCGACACCCGGAGCGGCAAGAGCAGCGTCGTCTTCTCCGTGTCGGTCGGCGACAAGGTCCTCTTCACGTCCGACGTCCTCCGCGTCGGCTCGCCGGGCGTCCCCGTCTCGGTCGACCTGGACGGGGCGACGCGCTTCACGCTCGACATCGGCGACGCCGGCGACGGCATCGGCTGGGACCAGAGCGCCTGGGCGGACGCGAAGGCCCTGCTGGCGGACGGCCGGGAGCTCTGGATCGGCGACATGACGATGCTCGAGGCCGGCGGCACCTCCCTGCCTTTCTCCTTCCGGCTCGGCGACCTCGACGGGGCCGCCCTCCTCGCCGACTGGCCCCGCCAGACCGGGTCCCGCGCCCTCGACCCGAACCGGACGGAAACGACCACGCGCTGGACCGACCCGAAGACGGGCCCCGAGGTCCGCTGGGTGACGGTCGACTACCACGACTTCCCGACGGTCGAGTGGACGCTCTACTTCAAGAACGCCGGCGCAGTCGACGCGCCGGTCCTCTCGACGATCCAGGCCCTCGACGTGCGGCTTCCGCGGGGGAACGCCGGCCTTCCGGTTCTCCACTACGTCGAGGGCGGCTACTGCGGACCGCAGGCTTACAAACCGCACGAGATGGTCTTCTCGCGGGAGAACCACGAGATCTCCCTCAACCCCGGCGGCCGCGGCTCGGACCGCTGGATGCCCTACTTCAACCTGGAGATCGGAGACGGCGGCCTGGTCGTCGCCGTCGGCTGGCCCGGCCAGTGGAAGTTCGACACCTTCGAGGACCGGGACAACCGGCAGGGCGTGGTCGCGGGACAGGAAACGACGCGCTTCCGACTCCGCCCCGGCGAGGAGGCCCGGAGCCCGCTCATCGCCCTGCAGTTCTGGAAGGGCGGCGACTGGATCGACGCGCAGAACGTCTGGCGCCGCTGGATGATCGCCCACAACATGCCGACGCGCGACGGCAAGCCCCTTCCGCCGCAGCTCGCCGGCTGCAGCTCCCACCTCTTCAACGAGATGCTCGGCGCCAGCGAGGAGAACCAGATCCAGTTCGTCACCCGCCACGTCGCCGAGGGCCTGAAGCTCGACTACTGGTGGATGGACGCCGGCTGGTACCCCAACGACGGCGGCTGGTGGAACACCGGGACGTGGGAGGTCGACACGAAGCGGTTCCCCCGCGGCCTGCGCGCCATCAGCGACGTCGCCCACGCCAAGGGCGTCAAGACCATCGTCTGGTTCGAGCCGGAACGCGTCACGAAGAACACCTGGCTCTGGGACACCCACCCCGAGTGGCTGCTCGGCCGCGACGCCAGCTGCCGGCTCCTCAACCTCGGGAACCCCGACGCCTGGAAATGGCTCGTCGACCACGTCGACCGCACGATCACGGCGCAGGGCATCGACCTCTACCGGCAGGACTACAACATCAACCCCCTGGGCATCTGGCGCGAGGCCGACGGCCCGGACCGGCAGGGCCTCACCGAGATCCGCTACAACGAGGGCTACCTCGCCTACTGGGACGAGCTGCGCCGGCGCCATCCGGGGATGCTGATCGACACCTGTTCGAGCGGCGGGCGGCGGAACGACCTCGAGACCCTGCGCCGCTCGGTGCCGCTCCTGCGCAGCGACGACATCGGCGTCCCGGTCAACGCGCAGTGCCACACCTACGGCCTCGCCTTCTGGGTCCCCTACTGGGGCACCGGGTCGGGCACGACCCCGTACGTCTTCCGCAGCAACATGGGCTGGCACATGACGATCGGCCCCGACGCGCGCCGGAAGGAGGAGAACTACGCGGAGGCCGTGCGCCTGACGACCCAGTGGCGCGCGGTGGCCGACCACTACCTGGGCGACTACTACCCGCTCGTCCCGTACACCTTCTCCGAGCGCGCCTGGATGGCCTTCCAGTTCGACCGCCCCGAGGCGCGGTCCGGGATGGTCCTGGCCTACCGCCGCGCGCACGCCCCCGAGTCGGCGCAGCGGTTCCGCCTGCGCGGTCTCGACCCGGCCGCGACGTACGAGGTCCAGGACGTGGATTCCGGCTCCGTCTCGAAACATACCGGCGCCGCCCTGGCCTCGACCGGCCTGCCGGTGGAGCGGCCCAAGACCTCGCAGGCCGCCATCCTCACCTACAAGCGCCTCGGGCCGTGAGAGTCGGCGGAAGGCGACCCCCGTGGTAAAATGCCGCCCATCTGTTATTACGTCTTGGCGGGGTGTCCTCTCGGCGACGGCCGCCCGTTCCCCCACCAGGAGTGCCCCATGAACGCGTCATGCCGGCCCGCGTTCGGATTCCCTCTTCTCCCGCTCGCCCTGGCCCTCCTCGCCAACCTGCCCGCCGCCGGAGCCCCCGCGACGGGCCGGCACGTCCGCGTCGAAAACCCCACCGGCTGGATGATGGACTGGCGGCAGATCCAGGTCTTCAGCGGTGGCGCCAACGTTGTCCAGGGGCACGGCGAGATGTTCTCCGGCACCGTCTGGCCCGACCACAACGTCAAGACGCGCGACGGCCGCGAGATGACCGACGGCTGCACCGACCCGACGCAGCGCGGCCCGGTCTTCGTGGACCGCGTCGACGACGCGACGGGCGAGAAGGGAATGAACCCGTGGTTCGAAGTGGACCTCGGCAAGGCCGTCCCGATCGAGAAGATCGTGCTCGTCGGCTCCCGCTGGCCCGGGCGCATCTACCTGGACAAGGGGCACCGGGTGGTCTCGATCCTCGACGGGGACCGGCGCGTGGTCTGGTGCGCCAAGTTCGACTACTACGACGGCAAGGCCTTTCCCGGCGGCGTCTTCGCGTTCGCGCCCCAGCCCGGCGACAAGAGCCCGGCGGTCGGCCAGCGGGTTCCGGAACAGGTCCCGTCCTGGGTGCCGATGAGCTGGCTCCTGAATGCCGACGAGATCCCGCCCGTGCCCGACGCCGAACAGCGCATGAAGCGCTTCGCGCAGCGGAACGCACCCGCTGCCGTGGAGGCGCTGGCGAGGCGGTTCGTCCCGCTGCTCGACGACCGCATCCCGGAGCTGAAGGCGGCGCACCAGCATGCCGCCGCCGGCCGCTATCCGGAGGCGCTCGACGCATGGAAGGTCTACTGGTTCGACAAGATGAAGCGCGTCAACCTGCACTGGGCCTTCCGCGGCGACTACTGGACGTATCCCACCCACGGCGACGACCTGGTGAAGGGCATCGCCGTCACGATCTCGGCCGCGTCGGCGCGCGCCATCCGCTTCACCCCCGGGCGGATCCGCTGGATCGACCTGCCGCCGCGCCAGGACCCCGGCTTCCGCAACGCAATGGTCGACTGCCAGCAGAAGGCCGAGGTCAACAAGGTCGCCCGGCCCCTCCTCGACGCGTACCGCGCCAGGCCGGATCCGGCGTACCTCCGGCGCTGGGCCGAGATCATGGACGACTGGTCGATCAACTTCTTCGCGGACGCCGCCCGCTGCCCGTACGAGGTCGAGGACCTCTTCACCTTCAACCCCGGCCTGATGTGGCAACGGATGATGGAGGATCTCTCCGACCTCGCCGTGAAGGATCCTGCGACGATCCGGCACCTCCCGGCGACGACGCTCGCCCGCGTCCAGCTCGTCTGCCTCGAGAAATACACGACGGCCTGGTGGCGGCAGGCGCGCGAGACGGTCTTCAACCACCTCAACGGCGGCATCGGCCTCTACTACCAGGTGGGCTTCTACATCGACGAGCTCCATCCCGGGCAGCGGGCGAGCCGGGAGTGCCGGCAGGCGCTCGAGCGCTTCATGACGCTGGGCACCGAGCGCGACGGCTCGCTGACCGAGATCGGCGACGAAGGACACCAGGAGATCCCGATCCAGCAGGGCTCCTTCTTCACGCACTACGAGCAGACCCGGCCGGCGTGGTTCACGCCCGGCTGGCGCAACCGGTTCCTCGAGTGGTACGACAGCCTCTTCGCCTACCTGTTCCGCCACCTCGCGCCGGGCGGCTACGAGCATCGCTTCGCGGTCGACTACCGGCCGCAGCGCTGGACGAGCACCCACCGGCAGTACCTGCGCGACCGGCCCTGGCTGCCGCCGCTGCCCGACCGCGACGCCGCGGTCTTCACCCCGGAAGTCCGCCGGATGCTCGGCGCCTGGGGGCACCTCGCCTCCGGTGTCCCGCAGCCCGCAGACCCGATCTTCAAGCCGATCGCCGAGAGGCAACGGCGCACGCACGACGAGGTCCAGGCGTTCCTGGGCGGCGAGAAGCCCGGCCGGCCGCGCATCCACTCGGACTGGATGCCGTACACCGGCGCCTATTACTTCCGCGGCGGATGGGACGACGACGCCCCGTTCCTGGGGATGATGGCCTGCGGGTCCCACGGCGGCTCGCATGCGCCGCAGTGGCCCTACGGCATGATATACCATTACGACTTCCACGTGCCGCTGGTCGCCGCTCGACCGGTGAATGTC
>CAYUME010000279.1:0-6568 GCA_964445475.1 uncultured Planctomycetia bacterium | reverse complement strand
GAACGCCGCGGGTTCTTCGGATTCTTCGAGTGCGTGGACGACCCCGCCGTGGCGCGGGGCCTCGTCGACGCGGCGCGCGCCTGGGTCCGCAACCGCGGCCTCCACGCGATCCGCGGCCCCGTGAACCCCTCGACGAACGACTCGGTCGGGACCCTCGTCGACGGCTTCGACCGCCCGCCCTTCGTCATGATGCCCCACAACCCGCCCTTTCACGACGCCCTCCTGAAGGGGGCCGGCCTCGCGAAGGCCATGGACCTTCTCGCCTGGCACGTCACGCAGGAGACCCTCGCCACGGAGCGGATGGAGCGCCTGGCGGCGCGCCTCCGGGCCCGCGGGGCCGTCCGCGTCCGACCCATCGACCTCTCCCGGTTCCGCGAGGAGGTCGAGACGGTGCGGGACGTCTACAACCGCGCCTGGGTCCGCAACTGGGGCTTCGTGCCGATGACGCGGGAGGAGTTCGACTTCGCCGCCGCCGGGTTCCGGAAGGTGGTGGTGCCGGACTTTGTGTTGATCGCGGAGGCGGAGGGGCAGCCGGTGGGGTTCGCCCTGGCGCTGCCGGACCTCAACCGGGCGATCCGGCACGCGAACGGGCGCCTCTTCCCCTTCGGCTGGTGGAAGGTCCTTCGGGCGATGAAGACGATCCGGGCGATCCGGGTGCTCACCCTCGGCGTCGTCCCCGAGCACCAGGCCAGCGGCCTCGGGATGCTCCTCTACCTCGAGATCATCCGGCGGGGACTGGCGATCGGCTACAACGAGGCGGAGCTGTCGTGGGTGCTGGAGACGAACGACCTCATGAACCGCGCCGCCGAGGCGATGGGGGCGCGGATCCACAAGCGGTACCGGATCTACGAGGGGCCGGTGTAGCCCCCGGACGCCCGGCGACCGCACGCCTCCCGCCTCACTTCCGGTACACCGTGATCTCCCCGCCCGCCTCGACGAGCAGCCGCTCGCCGTCGACGCAGACGCGGGTCGCGGCGCCGCGCGCCGCGCCCGGCCCGGCCGGAGGCAGCTTGAGCTCCCGCGCAAAGGCCCCCTCCCGCGTCTTGTCAAAGCAGCGGAGCGCCCCCTCGGCCGCGTCGAGCTTGAACAGGTGGCGCGCCGTCGGCGGCAGGATGACCGTCGCGGGGACCGCCAACTCCCGGTTCGGATCCAATCCGCCCCCGTGCCGCGTCTCCACCGTCTCCCAGAGCACCTTCGGCTCCTCCCCGGGATGCAGGAAGGACAGGAATCCATCCTGGCGGGACTGCGAATAGAGGACGAGCCGGTCGGGCCCGTCCCACTGCACGGCGCCGGGGACCGACGGGTCGAACTGGCGGGAGACGCCCTTTCCGATCCGGTCGGCCAGCGCATCGCCGCCGGGCTCGGCGATCTCGACCGCGGCCGTCCCATGCACGGCGGCGACGCGGCCGCCCGCCGCGGCGAGGGCCAGGGCGGGAGCGCCGTCGCCGCGCGCGTTGCGCGACTCCGGGCGCTGCGCGAGGCGGATCGTCTTCTTCCGGTCGGGGCGCGCGAACAGGTCGAAGACCTGGAGGTCCGCCCCGCCCTGCACGAACGCCAGCCACCCGGCCTCGCCGTCCAGGGCCAGCGCCTCGACCGCCGCCTCGACCGGTCCCGGCGCCCCGGGTCCGATCACCCGGCCGGACCGCCCGTCGATCACTTCCACGAGATGGCGCGTCTTCACATTCTCCTCGTCCGTCGCCTCCTCCCCCGCCTCCGGCACGTCCAGCAGGGTCACGGCCCGGACGAGGAGGTTTTCGCCGGGCAGGACGAGATCGCAGACGAAGGGCGGGTCGAGGGTCCCGGGCGGGTAGACGCGCTCCCAGAGGACAAGCCCGGTGGCGGCGTCGAGCCCGACCAGGAACGTCTCGCGCTGGGAGGCCTTTCGCCCGTCCGGCTGCCAGACCTGGCCGCCCCGCACGACGCGTCCGCGGAGGATGACCTGCCGCTGCGGGACCGGCGACGCCTCCTCGTCTCCCGCGGCCGCTTCGGCGGCCCTGTAACGGACAAAGACGCAGCGTCGGGAGGCCTGGAGCCCCTCCACGACGATGGCCGGGGCGCCCGGCGGGGGAAAAACCCATCGCGGAAGACGGTCCGCCCCGTCCGCCGGCGTCACCGCGGCCACGCGGTCCTTCCAGGAGACCGCCACGCCGCCGCCGGGGATCCACGCCGCCGTCTCGGCCTGCACGTACGGCTCCCGATCCTCCGGCCAGGCTCGGGGGAGAAAGGTCACGGCAACCTCTTTCGTCCCGCGCCGGACCTCGAGCCGGAGCGGCACGCCCGGCCGGACGGCGGCGAGCGCCTGCCGGGTCTCGTCCGCCGTCACGGGCACGCCGTCGATGCGCACGACCAGGTCGCGGTCTTCCAGCCCCGCCTTGCGTGCGGGATCCCCGGCGGGTCCGGGGTAGATGAAGACGCCGTCCTTTGTCCCCGCGGCGGGATCGTCGACCAGCTCGAAGCCCACATCCCCTTTCGGGCAGGGGCAGGACCAGACCGGCGCGCCTTTCTCAAGGTCCCAGAGCAGAAGGCTGGAGCCGCGGGCAAGCAGGAGACGGTCCGGCGGCAGCGGCGAAGGGCCGCCGCCCGCCTGCTCGGGAACGCAGAGGCGCATCGAGGATTCCCCGGCGGCAACGGTCTTCACGCGGTGCCGTCCGGCGCCAAGGTCGAGCGGGTCGGACGGCGGGGGGGGCGTGCCGAGATCCGCAAGCCGGGCCTCGACGGCCTCCCGGACGGTGCGACGCGCGGCCCCCGGTCCGGGGTCCGCCACGACCGCCTCCGGGGCGAGGCGACGGGCGGTCTCGAGGGCGCGCCGCGCCGCGGCGGGATCGGAGACGGATGCCAGGGCGAGAAGGGCCTCGGCCCGCCGCCCGGGTGAAGGCGCGGATTCCTCCAGGTAGTGCACGAGGGCGCCGACGACCGCGCCGGGCCCCGCCGCGAGCGCGACGCGACGCCGGGCCGCCTCCCACGCCGCGTCGCTGTGCGGGTAGCGTCCGATCAGGGCGGCGAGACGCGCGGAGGCCTGTTCCGCCGCCGCCGTGTCGGGAAGGGCGACGCCGGCCCCGGGGACCGGCAGCCCGCGAAGCGCCTCCGCAAGGCCCTCGGCGGCTCGAGCCTCCACCTCCCGGTAGACGTCGCGCCCGTGCTTGTCCAGCAGGCTCGAGATCAGCTCTTCCGCGAGGCGTCCGGCGAGGGCCCGCCGCCCGGCCACATCCGCCCGCCCGCCCGGCTCCGGCTGCGCCGGGACCAGGGCGCGCGGCACGCGATCGATCACCTCCTGCGCGGCCAGGACGGCATCGGTCACGTGCCGGCCGCCGCCGGGCCCGTCCGGCCGGCCGAGCACGAGATGCGCGCGGGCGGCACCGAGGAAGAGCCGGGCCCGAAGGTCGTCCCGGCGGGCGTGGGGCTCGGCGCGCCTCAGGGACCCGAGCGCGTCGGTGAGGCGGCGGGGGTCGCCCCCCGCGATCAACGTCTCGGCGTGGCCGCACGCGCTGCGGCAGATCGACTCGCGCGCCTCGGCCAGCGACGGGTCGTCGTCCGCACGCCCCGCCTCGAGGAGGGCGGTGGCGCGCACGAGGACGGTCAAGGCCTCCTCATACCGGCCGCTCCCGAAGAACCGCAATCCCTGCTTGAGCAGGGCCGGGGGATGGGGCGGGGTCTGGAACAGGACGGCCCCTTCGCCCGCGACGTAGCGCTCGAAGTCGGCGTATGCCGACAGGCGGTCGCGACCCGCGGCGACCAGCAGGTCCCCCGCGAAGACCAGGTTCCCCGCGTCCGCCTCCTCGACCCACGGCTGCGGCGCCGAGTCGACGATCTTCAGGGTCGCCAGGTCGTACCGGAGCAGACCGCGCTTCAGCGGGAGGTAGAGGACGCCGTCCGCGACCGCGCCGCGTGCGACAACAGGGGCCCCCGTCTGGGAGAGGCTCGGGGAGCGCCGCGACCCGTCGAGGAGGTGACACGTGACCTGCCGCCCGGCCAGCAGGGCCGCGGGGAGGGGCCGGAGGCCGACGGCGTGGATGCCGACCAGGAAGGGCGTCTCCGCCGCGTTCCCGAACGAGTCCTCGAGCGCGCCCGTGCGCGCGTCGAGACAGAAGGCCTTCGCCGCGTCCTGCGGGAGGACCACGAGGCGGGAACCGCTCACCGCGGGGGGACTCGGAGAACGGGACGCGGACGGGCGCCCGTTCGCCTCCTCCGTCTCCGCCGGATAGCGGGTCAGCCAGAGCACGCGGCCGTCGGCGCCGTGGAGAGCCGCCACCGCCCCGATGTTCGTCAGGCAGTAGACGATCCCGCCCGCCTCCGTCACGCAGGGGACGCGGCCGCTCGTGTCGATCATCCCGCGCCAGCCCATGCCGGTGCGGGGGGCGGAGGCGAGATAACGCTTCCAGAGGAGCGCCCCCGTGTCGGCCCGGAAGGCGCAGACATAGATCTCCTGGTCGTTCTGGCGGACCAGGCCGGCGGCGTAGACGCGGCCGTCGCCCGCGGCGACGGGCGACGGGAACTGCAGCACCGGATTCCGACGGTCCGCCCCCTCCTCCACCTCCTCCTTCCGCGGGTCGCCGAAGGCGTCCCAGAGCAGCCTCCCCGTCGGGATGTCGTAGCAGCGGATCGTCCGGGGCCCCTCGGGCATCCGGTCCCAGCGCATCGCGAAGGCGCCCGCGGCCGGCGCGGCGGCCGGCGGCGCCGGGGGCAGCATCATGTTGGCGTAGACGCGGCGCCCGTCGGTCACGCAGGCGAAGACCATGCCGCCGAGCAGGTCGATCGTCGTCCGGTCGCCCGCCCGCCCGGCGGGCGGGTTGCGCCAGAGGAGGCGTCCGTTGGCGGGATCGAGGGCGAGGATGCGATGCCCGTTCTGCACGATCACCGCGTCGCGCCCCTCCTCGTCGCGGGCGGCCGCCGGCCAGAGAGGGGGCGCCGACTGGCCCCGCGCGACCGCGGGGAGATTGGCCGCAAAGAGGGCCATCTGCTGCCGGCGCATCCGATCCTCGGCGCTCACCTCATGGCCGGCAGACGCGCTGAACAGGGGGAGCGGCGTCCAGAGCCGCAGATCGTTGGAGAGCAGGCGGGGATCCTCGGGCCGCGTGCGCGGCCGGTCGGGCCGGTCCAGCCACTGCGCAGGCAGGCCGGGGCTGTCCGGAAGGACGGCGGCGAACGCCTCCGAGCGCCCCGCGACGGGCGGAGGGGGCGACACGGGGAACCGGCCCAGGGCATCCGCCAGCGCATCCCCCGCCACGGTTGCGCCCGCCACCCGGACCGGGACGCCCGCCAAGCGGCCCCGGAGATCCGCGTCCGGCTCCCCTTCCCCCATCAACCGCCGAGCCATGATCAACCGGGCGGCCAGAAGGGGCGGCGGGATGCTCGGGGCGGGATAGAGGCGTAGAATCCGATCCCAGAGCCGGGCCGCCTCCGCCACCCGCCCGGCGTCAAACCACCGCTCGGCCAGCAGGTGTGCCGCGTCATCGCCCAGCGTGGCGAAAAAATAGTCGGCGAGGACCGTCTCCAGGTGCTCCGTCCGCCCGTCCTTGAGGAAGGCTTCGAAGAGCCCCTGCGCCGGCGCGTCGTACTCCGCCCGGTAGGCGGCCAGCCCCTCCGGCGGGTATCCCGAGACCCGACGCGCGACATACTCCGCCGTCCCCGAGAAGAGCGTCGGCCCCGCCCCGCCCGGGATCGGGCACAGGTGGTCCGGGTTCCGCGCCAGCGCCCGGCGGTACCGGACGAGCGCCTCCCGCCACCGCCCCGCCTTCTCCAGGTCCTCCGCCTCCGCCAGAAACCGCTTGACGCCGTCGTCCTCCTCGAAAGAGAGGGGGTTGCGCACCGGCGCCTCCTCCTGAGGCCACCCCCCCCCCGCCGGGAGGAGGAGCGCCGCGACGGCCAGGGGAAGCGCCCGCCAGGGACGCGCCACCCATCCTTCCGGGTTCCGGACCGGCGCGGGGCGGGACATGGGCAAGAGGCCGAAGGCCAACGAGAAGTCCACCGCCAGGAACGCTTTCCAGATGAACGGAGGCAGGGGGCGGACGGTTGAGGGAATCGCCTGCGCCCGCAAGCCCGGGCATTATTTGAACTGCCGCAACAGCCCGATCATCTTCAGGATCTCGGCGTGAACCCGCCGGCTCTGCACCACCATCAGCAGGCCGTTGTTCAGCGTGATCGACGTGTTCGCATTCTCGTCCCACGTCGTCCCGCCGCAGTTCTTCTTGATGATGTCGACGATGAAGTCCTCCGTCAGGACTTTCGTATCCTCGTCCAGCGTGAAGGAGGCCCCCGCGATCCCCGTCGACTGCCCGGCCGGCTTCAGCTCGATGACCGGCCCGGGGTGGTCCTTGATCCGCATCAGCAGGTCCCGGACATCGTAGATCCGGAGGACCACCTCCTTGTCGAGATCCTCCTTGGGCACGATCACCAGCACCCCGTCGCGGTAGACCGCCCCGAGCTTCCGCGACTCCAACATGAGCTTCAGGGCCGATTTCAGCGGGATGTCCCTGACCCTCAGCGTGATCTTGAGCTTATCGACCGAAAGGCGCTCCAGGACCTTCGCGTCGATTAGAAAGTCGATCCCGCAGAAGCTCAGCAAGAAGTC
>CAYUME010000278.1:865-6581 GCA_964445475.1 uncultured Planctomycetia bacterium | reverse complement strand
GACGGCCACCAGCAGCAGCCAGGAGAGGTTGAGCCCGACGTAGAATCCGGCGGCGGGCCCCGCCGCCCCCACCCGCAGCAGGACGGCACAGAGCGCGATCCCCGACAGGAAGACGGAGAAGCCGACATAGGCCAGGACGCGTCGGGACGTGCGCACGGCCACCAGATTGTAGCCGATCACGACGGCCAGGCTGCCGACCGCCACCCACACGTCGTACTTGGGCTGGCGCTGGAATCCCAGGTACTGCAGGAACACGGAGTCCCGCACCGGCTTCAGGAGCGCGTACCCGGCGATCAGGAAGAGGAACCCGGCGCAGGCCAGCCAGGCCTTGGTGCGCCCGTCGGCGCCGTCGTGCACCGGTCCCGGGGGGCCGGGAGCCGGGGCCGCGTCGCCGGAAGCGGGGCGATTTTCGCCGTCAGCGTCGGTCACGAAGGAGGTCCTTCCGCCCGGAGCTCGACCCAGAACCGCGTCCCCTGAGCCCCCGTTTCAAACCCGATCCGCCCGAGGTGCTCCTCGACGATCCGCTTCGTCACGGCCAGCCCCAGTCCCGCCCCCCCCGCCTTCCCGCTGACGAAGGGGTCAAAGACCCGTTCCCGCAGCTCCGCCGGGATCCCGGACCCGGTGTCCTGGACGTCCAGCCGGACGGCCGGACCGGGTTGCGGAGCGCCGCCCGGGGTCCGCGGGCCGGGGGGCGACACGCCTGTGCTCACCGTCAGGCGCCCGCGGTCCGGCATCGCCTGGATCGCGTTCAGGACCAGGTTCAGGACGACGCGCCGCAGGCTGCGCGGGTCCGCCGCCACGCGCGGCGTGGCGGGCAACCGGCAGTCGACGACGATCCCCTGGTGGTCCGCCTGCGACCGGACGAGCGACAGGACCTCCTGCACCACGGTCCCCAGGTCCACCGGCTCGCGCCGGGGCGGCGCGGGATTCGCCAGGTCCATGAGTTCCGCCACCGCCTCCTCGATCCGGCCGATCTCCGTCCGCAGCAGGTCGAGGGATTGCCGGTGCTCCGCGTCCATCTCCTCCCGGGCGTGCAGCTCGACCGTCATGCGCATGGCGGCCAGCGGGTTCCGGATCTCGTGCGCGATCCCCGCCGCCATCCGGCCGGCCACCGCCAGGCGCTCGCTGCGCAGGAGCTCCGCCTGGGACCGACGGAGCCCGTCGACCATCCGGTCGAAGGCGCCGGCCAGGCGGGCGACCTCGTCGCCGTCGTCCGGGTCCGCGTCGGGGCCGGGAGGGGCCGTCTCCGGCCGCGGGCCGGCGGGGCCCGCGGTCTCCCAGTGTCCGGCCGCCACCTCCCGCGTCCGGGCGGCCAGGGCCCCCAGCGGGCGCGTGATGGAATGCGCGATCGCGATCCCGAGCCCGGCGACCAGCACGAGACCGGCCAGGACGACGGCCAGAAGCGGGCGGCGGGCGCGCGCGATCTCCTCCTCCACCTGGGCCGCGGGGAAGAAGAGGATCATGACGCCGCCCGGCGACGGGGCCGCCCCCTCGAGGAGGTTCTCCCCGCCCGGGCGATAGGAGACGGCGACGGCGAAGGTCGCGCGCTCATCCGCCAGCGTCCAGGGGATGACGCGGGCGGCGTCGGCCGCCGGCGACAACAGGCCGGCCCGGTTCGCCTCCTCGACGGCCGCGCGGGGACCGGCCTCCAGGGTGCTGCCCCACCGGCCCTGTCCGTCCCTCACCGCCACGTCCGCCCCGTACACGCGGCGGATCACGTTCGCCACGAAGGCGAGCGGCTGCGGGGGATTCCAGTACGAGACCAGGTTGGCCGCGTTGGCTGCCTGGACGGCGAACTGGTGCTCCACCGCCCCGGAGACGGCCTGCATCGCCACGACCCCCATCCCGCCGATCGCGGCCACGAACAGGAGGCCGTACGCGAAGACGAGCTTGTTGCGGATCGACATGGCTCGCGACAGAGTACACCGTTTTCCCCGGTGACACAAAGGTTTCGCCCCGCGCGGGGCGGACGCGGGAGAAATCCGGGTCGCGGGGAGGGACGTCCGAAGGGGAAGCCGGCGCCGGGACCGGAGGGGCGCGCGCCGTCGCGGAGGACGCGAACGCCGCCCCGCTCGTACGCCGGACGCTTATCGGCCGGTCAGTTCGTGCCCGGGGCACCGCCGGGCGTACCGCTGCCCGCCGGACCGCTCCACTGGCCCACCGCCTCGGGCGGCGTCCCGGAAGGGGCCGGGCTCTTCATCGCGTCGAAGTCGAGGTGCCCCTCCTTGACGCGGACGACGATGTGGTTCGCGTCGGTGAACTCGCCGCGGAGGATCGACTCCGAGAGCGGATCCTCGATGTTGTGCTCGAGGGCACGGCGCAACGGGCGCGCGCCGGACTCGGGGTTGTACCCCTTTTCGATGAGGAGTTCCTTCGCCTCGGGGGTGAGCTCGAGGGTGATGCCGCGCGCCGCCATGCGCCCCTCGATCCCGCGCATCTCGATGAGGATGACCTGGGTGAGATCCTCGCGGGTGAGCGCCCGGAAGACGATCACGTCGTCGAGCCGGTTGAGGAACTCCGGCCGGAAGTGCTTCTCGACCTCCTGGAGCAGCTGCCCCTTCATGGCCTCGTAGGAGGAATCGGCGGAGGCCTTCCGGAAGCCGAGGGTCGCCTGGTTCTTGATGACGTCGGCGCCGATGTTCGACGTCATGATGAGGATCGTGTTCTTGAAGTCGACGTTGCGCCCGAAGGAGTCGGTGAGACGCCCCTCCTCCATGATCTGGAGGAGCATGTTGAAGACGTCCGTATGGGCCTTCTCGATCTCGTCGAAGAGGACGACGGCGTAGGGGCGGCGCCGGATCTTCTCGGTCAGCTGCCCGCCCTCCTCGAAGCCGACGTAGCCGGGAGGGGCGCCGATGAGGCGGGAGACGTTGTGCTTCTCCATGTACTCCGACATGTCGATGGAGACGAGGGCGTCCTCCGCGCCGAACATGAACTTCGCCAGCGCCTTGGCCAGCAGCGTCTTGCCGCAGCCGGTCGGGCCCACGAAAATGAAGGAGCCGATCGGCCGCCGCGGGTCTTTCAGCCCCGCGCGCGAGCGGCGGATCGCCTTCGCGATCGCCCGGATCGCCTCGTCCTGGCTGACCACCGACCGGTGCAGCTCCTCCTCCATCTTGAGGAGCCGCTCGGCCTCTTTCTTCTCCAGGCGCGTCAGCGGGATCCCCGTCATCATGGAGACCGTCTCGGCAACGACGTTCTCGTCGACCACGCCGTCGATCTCCTTGCTCGACTCCTTCCACTCGCGGAGGGAGGCCTCCTTGCGGCGGCGCTGCTGGGTCGCCTGGTCGCGGAGCTGGGCGGCCCGCTCGAAGTCCTGGACGCGGATCGCGTCGTCCTTCTCCTTGTCGAGCCGCTTGATCTCCTCCTCGAGGTCGCGGACGTCCGGCGGATGGGTCATGGCCTGGAGGCGGATGCGCGCCCCCGCCTCGTCCATGACGTCGATCGCCTTGTCGGGGAGGTAGCGCCCGGTGATGTAGCGGGAGGAGAGCTCGACGCAGGACTCGAGGGCGTTGTCGCGGTACCGGACCCGGTGGTGGGCCTCGTACTTGTCGCGCAGCCCCTTGAGGATCTCGAGGGCCTCCTCCTTGGTGGGGGGGTCGACGAGGATGGTCTGGAAGCGCCGCTCGAGCGCCCCGTCCTTCTCGATGTACTTGCGGTACTCGTCCAGCGTCGTCGCCCCGATGCACTGGATCTCGCCGCGGGAGAGGGCGGGCTTGAGGACGTTGGAGGCGTCGATCGCCCCCTCCGCCCCGCCGGCCCCCACCAGCGTGTGCAGCTCGTCGATGAAGAGGATCGTGTTCTTCGCGCGGCGGACCTCGTTCATCACGGCCTTGATCCGCTCCTCGAACTGGCCGCGGTACTTCGTGCCGGCGACCATGAGGGCGAGGTCGAGGACCACGATCCGCTTCTCGCGCAGGATCTCGGGGACGTCGCCCGCGACGATGTCCTGGGCCAGCCCCTCGACGATCGCCGTCTTCCCCACCCCCGCCTCGCCGAGCAGGACGGGGTTGTTCTTCGTCCGGCGGCTGAGGATCTGGATGACGCGCTGGATCTCCTTCCGGCGGCCGATCACGGGGTCGAGCTTCTGGTCGCGGGCCAGCTCCGTCAGGTCCCGGCCGAAGGCGTCGAGCGCCGGCGTCTTGGACTTGCCGCCGCCGCCACCGCCGCCGCCGCCACCACCACCACCGCCGCCGCCGCCACTCTGGGGACCGCCGCCCTCGCCCGGCGACGACTCCTCCTCCTCCTCCTCGGCCTCCTGGGGCACGTCCGCCCCGAGCACCTCGAGCACCTCGTCCCGCACCTCCTCGAGCTTCAGGCCGAGGTTGACGAGGACCTGCGCGGCGATCCCCTCGTTCTCCTTGAGGAGCCCCAGCAGCAGGTGCTCCGTCCCGATCACGTCGCTGCCGAGCTGCGTGGCCGCCTCCTGCGCCAGCTCCAGCACCCGCTTGGCGCGCGGCGTGAACGGGGGCTGCCCCACCTGGACGGTCGGCGAGCCGGGCGAGACGAGCTTCTCCACCTCGAGGCGCACCTTCCGCAGGTCCACGTTGAGGTTCTTCAGCACCTTCGCCGCGATCCCGCTCCCCTCCTGGACCAGGCCGAGGAGGACGTGCTCGGTGCCGATGTAGTCGTGGTTGAATCGCTGCGCCTCCTGGCGCGCCAGGCTCATCACCTTCCGGGCCCGATCCGTGAACTTGTCGAACATGCGGGGCTCCTGGACGCCGTGCGAATCCGCCTCCGCACGCGCCGCGGGTTCAATGCATCGCGTACAATTCGGGAGTTGCCTCCACTTAAATTACGTTAACAGAGCCCGTCCTGTTTGTCAATGGCGCGAACCGGCCGATTGACTCCCCCGTTCATGGATGTTAGCATGATCCGCTTCTGTGCCAGGCCTCGGAGGACCCGCCATGAAGCAGGAACGACGGAGACCCGGCCTGCCGGCGACCACGCCCCTCCTGTCCCGCGGCGAGAAGATCCG
Source organism: uncultured Planctomycetia bacterium (assembly GCA_964445475.1). Taxonomy (GTDB): domain Bacteria; phylum Planctomycetota; class MHYJ01; order CAYUME01; family CAYUME01; genus CAYUME01. Next base: position 1,606 of record CAYUME010000278.1, on the reverse strand, counting down.
GATGGGCCTCCTGGGGCTCGTCCTCCTCATTGTCCTCAGCGTCATGATCAACCTCCGCGCCGGCATCAAGTCCGCCCGGCCGAAGGGGCCGGACTCCGCCGTCAACGTCAACCCCCTGTACGTCGTCCCCTCCCGGACCCCGCCCCCCCCCTCCGAGATCGACTCCCCGGACGAAAAGGAGGCGCCCCCTCCCCTCTCCGATGACCAGGAGATCTCCTACCAGATCAACCGGGACGACGTCATGGAGGCGTTCGAGCTCTCCGGACACCCCGCCTGCCGCAACGCGGCCTGGTGGACCCTGGCGGCGCGCGTCAAGGCGTTCGGCTATTCCACCCTCTCGCGCCTCACCCCGCGCGGGCCAGACCTCGAGAAGTGCCTGCAGCAACCGGACCTCTGTTTCGGGGATGTCATCCGCTTCACGGGAACCGTGCTCGCCTCCCAGCCGATCCTCCCGCCCCCGGACTTCAAAGGCGCCCCCCGGGTCCAGCAGGCGACGGTGCGCGTCGACCTGCCGTCGGGCCCCCGGGAGGCGGTGATCGACATCCCCGCCGACGCCGCCCCCTCCCCACAGTCGGAGGGCACGGCGATGGCGGGCATCTTCATCGGATTCCTGCCCGACACGGGCTCTCTGCCGGAAGCCCCGGCGACCCCGGCCTCCCGGGGCCGTTTTTACCTGATCGGGCTCCTCGCCGGCCAGGAGCCGCGCCCCCACCCCCCCCCCCCCCCACACCCAGGCCACAC
>CAYUME010000278.1:0-855 GCA_964445475.1 uncultured Planctomycetia bacterium | reverse complement strand
CTTTTCTCCCTGTCGGGGCTCCGCCCCGGCGTGGTGCCGCCCCCCCCGGCCCCCCCCGCGACACCGGAGGCGCCTGCGACCGTCCCCATCCCCCTCCCGCCGCCGGACGTTCCCGCCGCCCCCTCCGCTCCCGCGGCCCCCCCTCCCCCGGCCGGAGGCCCCGCGATCGTCCGCTTCGAGGGCATGCTGGACCGGATCCGGCACGACGGCAAGTACGAGCAGGACGAAGCCTTCAACTATTTCATCCGCTACATCAACACGACGGATCCGGCCGTCATCGCCGCGCGCGCCAACCGCACGCTGAGCGCGGGCGCCCTCATCTCCGACCCGCAGGGACACAGCGGCGATTTCGTCCGCGTCAGCGGCACCCTCCTCCGCATCGACCACCAGGGTCTGGAAACAAATCCCGCCAACCTCCGCGACAGCTACCTCGCCTACGTCCTCGACCGCGACGAGAACGTGACCGTCGTCCAGCTCCTGATCCGGCAGCCCCCCACGTACACGCCCCGCGAGGAGATTTTCGAGGCGGAGGGGATCTTCCTGAAGCTCATCCATTACGAGACGGGGAAGACGACCCGGGACCTGGAGGGCCGCCTGGTCCGCAAGTCGCCCCTGGTCCTGGCGGGCGCCTACCGGACCCGGCCGGTGATCCCGCTGGACACGTCCGCCCTGGACACCATCCGGCTCTTCTTCCTGGTCGGCGTGGGTCTCGCGTTCCTCGTGGGCGGCGCGTACTTCTGGGCGCGCCGGCACGAGCGATCCTACAAGGATCTGGTCGCGGAGGTCCGGAAGCAGAAGGGTCGCTTCGTCGAGCCGTCCCCGTCCGCACGGGAGACCGGGTCGGCGTCACAGGCC
>CAYUME010000277.1:0-6595 GCA_964445475.1 uncultured Planctomycetia bacterium | reverse complement strand
GGAGGCTGCTGGACGCGGTCGACGACACCCTGGTCCGGTTCCGCGGCGAGAAGGAGCAGGAGGACGACGTGACCGTCGTCTGCTTCCGCGTGCTGTGAGGCGTCGCGGGGCGGTGCGATGGCCGTGCGCGGAAGGCCGGGGTACCCTGTTAACCGAGGCGAAAGGAGCGACCGGTGGCAGACGCGACACCCCCCAGGCCCGGGCGTCCCCCGGGGAATGCGCCGAATCGTCAGAATCCGGGTGAGAGCGGCAGCGCGGGACGACTTCCCGCGGCGGGGAGCGCGGGACGACTTCCCGCGGCGGGGAGCGCGGGACGACTTCCCGCGGTGGGGAGCAGCGGCCAGTTGCCGGCCAGCGGCAGCGGTTTGCGTCCGGCCGTGCCGGGCGTTGCCGAGGAGGCCCTGCGCCTCATCCAGAGCAACCCCATCGGGAAGATCTTCGTCTTCAACAACCTCTGGCTCTGTCCCTTTTGCGGCCGCGTCGGCGCGGAGATCTCGGGATTCACCGCCTGGACCGACCGCGCCCTGGTGCATCTCCGCGATGAGTGCGCGGCGGTCCGCGGCGGGCAGAAGACCCCCCGGTTCAACGCCGACCAATTGCGGCAGAGCGCCTTCGAGCAGGGCGTGCGGTATCACCTCGCGCAGAGTCCCGCGTGGAAATATCGGGACAACGGCAAGCAGTGGTACTGCCCGTACTGCGTGACCAGCGGCGTCAAGCTGGTGGGGGAACGGCAGTTCCAGCAGGAGGATGTGAAGTCGATCGCGACCCACATCGCCGGGTGCATCTATTACAACGGGGGGAGGGGAAAGCCGAAGCACATCGCCGAGCTTCGCGAGGCGGTCGTCAAGGCCAACGCCACGTCCCTCTCCAGCCACGGATTCCAGGAGAAGCTGACGAAAGAGGCCGTGTGGCGGGTGCGGGATCGGAACGGGTGCTGGGTCTGTCCCTATTGCCGGAAGGGGGTCGGCACCGTCAACTTCTGGCCGTCGCGGCCCGAGTATGCCGTGGAGGACGTGGCGAGCCATCTGCTCCAGGCCTGCGAGGCCTATCGCCAGAAGAAGCCCCCGGCGCGCGACGCCTCCGAATTGATGCAGAGCGACATCCAGCCCCGGCTTCGCGTCCGGACCCTGCAGGAGGCGCGGAAAACGATCGAGGTCGACGCGGCCGTCTACGAGATGCTCGTCCAGCTGGCCAAGGAGAGCGTCGCCTCGCAGAGCGAGAGCCTGCATCACCAGGCGACGATCGCGGCGGCCCAGAAGCGGCAGCTGCGCATGCTGCCGAAGGCCCCGATCCTCCCCGGCTTCGAAGTGGAGGTCTTGTTCCAGGCGTCGCAGGGGCTGAGCGGGGATTTCTACGACTTCCTGAAGCTTGACGAGAACAAGACGGGCGTCCTGATCGGGGATGTCTCGGGGCACGGGGTGGACGCGGCCGTCGTCATGGGCATGGTCAAGAAGGCGCTCAACATGGCGGGGAGCGCCCGTCCGCGCCCGCGCGACGTCCTTACCTACGCCAACGAGGTCATCCGCCCGGACATCGACCGGAACACGTTCGTGACCGCCTGCTACGGCATCCTCGACAGCCAGGAGCGGACCTTCACCTTCGCCCGCGCGGGGCACAACCCGGTCCTGCTCTACAATCCCACCCGGGACGAGAAGCCGACCGCGCTCCGACCCGACGGGATCGCCCTCGGCGTGCCCGCCGCCCTGCGCCGGGGCAGCGCCTACGAGGAGATGAGCTTCCAGCTCATCAAGAACGACATCCTGCTGCTCTACACCGACGGCCTTGCCGAGCAGAAAAACAAGGCGGGCCAGATGATCCGCATTGACGGCCTGATGCAGATGGTCATGCAGTACGCCAAGCAAGACTGCCACTTCCTCGTCGAGGGGATCAAGGCCTTCCTCGAGAAATACCGCGAGGGCCTGCCGCTGGACGACGACGTCACGGTCATCGCGATCCGCGCGATCTAGAAGACGAGATGGCGCCCCCCGTCCACGAGCAGCGTCTGCCCGGTCACGAACCGGCACCCGGCGAGGAAGAGTACGGCGCGGGCGACATCGGACGGGCTGCCGGGGCGCCGGAGGGCTGTTTTCGAGAAGGCGCGACGCCAGGCGGCACGCGAGCAGCCGGGGGCGGGGAGGACCGGGCCCGGGGCGACGGCATTGACGCGGAGGGCGGGGGCGAAGGCTCGGGCGAGGACCTTCGTCAGCATGATCAGCCCGGCTTTTGACGCGGCGTAAGCGGCATAGGCGGGCCAGGGCACGACGGCCGCCACATCGGCGATATTGACGATCGATCCCCCGTCCCGCATCAGCGACCGCAGCGTCTGGATCACAAAAAAGGGGCCCTTAAGGTTTGTGTCGAGCATCCGATCCCAGTGGGCCTGCGAGGCTTGGCCGATCGGGGTCGTCTCGAAGCAAGCCGCGGAGTTGACGAGCAGGTCAATGCGAAGCCCGCGGCGCCTCAACGCACGGGCGGCGCGGCGGATCGAGGGGAGCCGGGTCTGGTCGACGCGCAGGGCGAGCGAGCGGCGACCGAACCGGACGATCTCACGGGCCGTCCGGCTCGCGTCGGCGGTCGAACGGCGGTAGAAGAGGACGACGTCCCACCCCTGCCAGGCGGCCTCGAGCGCGATCGCGCGCCCGAGCCGTCGCGCGCCTCCGGTCACCAGGAGGGTCCGTCCGTTCGCCGGGCGAGGGGGCACGGGATCTCCACGGCCTCATTTCGATTCCGGGAGCGCATCCAGCAGGGTGACCGACTCCATCGCGACCTTCTCCGTCGGACGGCCCAGGGGGGCCGTTCCGACCCCCTCGATCTTCTTCAGGACGTCCAGTCCCCGCACGACCTGCGCGAACGCGGTGTACTGGCGGTCGAGGTGGGGAGCCGGCGCGAAGCAGATGAAGAACTGGGACCCTGCGCTGTCGGGGTCGTCCGTGCGCGCCATCGAGAGCGTTCCCGCCACGTGACGGCGCGCGTTGAATTCCGCCTTGATCTTGTAGCCCGCGTCGCCCGACCCGTCGCCGTTCGGGCAGCCGCCCTGCATCATGAAGCCGGGGATGATCCGGTGGAAGACGAGCCCGTCGTAAAACTTCTTTTTTGTCAGCGCGATGAAGTTGAGAACGGTCTTGGGGGCGTCCTCGGGGTGGAACGCGACGACGATCTCCCCGAAGTTCGTCCGGATCCGGGCGCCGGGCTCGACGACCTGGAGGGTTGCCGTGGCGGGGGAGGGGAAGGACGGGTGCGTCCACGATACCCGGTACGATCCGGTCTTCGAGAGGTCGGCGAAGGCCGGGGAGAGGTCGCATCGCACGGTCTGCTGGTACCCGTAGGCCCATCGGGTCGGGAGCGGGTCCTTCCCCGGGGGGGCCGACGGTTTCAGGGGGACGGGCGGCTCCTTGGACTTCGGGTCCGTCTCGGGCGTCACCTGCAGGAAGTCCCCCGCCCGGGTCCCGGCGGGCAGGACCGCCGTGCCGCGGCCGGTGTTCTGGAGACGCAGCGTCAGGGTGGCCGGCTGCGCGGTCGTGACAACGACGGTGTCCGGGACGAAGAGGGCCACGAGGTTCGCGGGCGGCTCCGGGCCGCAGGCGACCAGCAGGGACGGCAGGGCGAGCAGCAGGATGTTCTGCATGGGAGTCAGGGCTTCTCCACCGGGAGCGACTCGAGGAGCGACACCTTCTCCATGACGACCTTCTGTTTCGGCGCGCCGGATCCGCTGCCGAGCGGCTCGACCTTCCGGATCACGTCCAGCCCGCGCACGACCTGCGCGAACGCGGTGTACTGGCCGTCCAGGTGCGGGGCGGTGGCGAAGCAGATGAAGAACTGGCTGCCGGCGCTGTCCGGCTCGGCGCGGCGCGCCATGGAGACGGTCCCGGCGACGTGCTTGCGCGCGTTGAACTCCGCCCGGATGGTGTAGCCGGGGCCGCCGGTCCCGTTGCCCGAGGGGTCTCCGCCCTGCATCATGAAGCCGGGGATGATCCGGTGGAACGCGAGGCCGTCGTAGAACCCCTTCTTCGCGAGCGCGACGAAGTTCTCGACGGTCTTGGGGGCGTCCTCCGGGTGCAACTCGATCACGATCTCGCCCAGGTTCGTCCGGATCGACGCATACTGTTCCATGGCGCGTGCCTCCTTGGCGGGTGGCGAAACGGAGCCGGCGTCCGGCTCGACGCCGGGGACCCACAATAGGTTCTCGGGAGGCCCCTGTCAAGACGCCCTCAATCCGCCGAGCGGTGGGAGGGCGTCGCGGCCGCGTGCGGGAGGGCGTTCCGGCCGATCCGGAGGGGCTCGAAGTCCGGTCGGCGCGGAAGGGGGACGGTCAGGAGGCTCCAGGCCGGCTCCCGGCCCCCCGACAGGACGCGTCCGAACCGGACCGTCGCCGGGTCGGGCTGGGGACGCTTGCTGTGCGCGGCGGTCAGTCCGGCGGCCGTCGCCAGGTCGGCCTCGGTGGCCGAGCCCCGAAGCAGCGTAAGCGGGCCGATGTGCTCGTGGACCTCGAACAGCACGTCCCCGGGCCGGGCTTCCGCCTGCAGGAACCGGTTGTCCGACTCGTCCCGGCCCACCACGATCTTGCAGGCGGGGGAGAGGCGGAAATGGCGGCCGGCCTGGAGGAGGGTGATGTCGGCGGCGCCGGCTCCGGGGTCGTGCGCGAAGAGATCCCGCAGGCGGGCCGAATAGATGGGGTCGGTCAGGAGACAGCCTCCGGCGGGCTGCGGGATCTCGGTGATGCCGAATCGCTTCGCCAGGGCGATCTGCTCCTTCCGGGAACGGCCGCGGATGCCGAACAGGCGGGAGCGGTCGACGAGGCCCTGGAGCTCGGGCTTCGTGGGGGGCAGGAGGCGCGCGGAGAGGGGGCGCAGGACGAGCCCTTCGAGACCGGCCGCCCGTTCGATCTTCGCGAGGTTCCCGATGCGCTGGGACATGGGGCGCTGGTCGAGGACTTCGCCGGTGATGACGACGTGGGCCCCGGCCATGCGCAGGTAATCCCCGGCCCACTTCAGCATGAGGATCCGGCAGTCGATGCACGGGTTCATGTTCCGGCCGTACCCGTGCGGCGGGTTGCGGACCATGTCGATGTACTCCTGCCCGAGATGGGCCAGCTTGATCTCGAACCCGTGGCGGCGGGCGAGATCGGTCTGGTCGTGGCTGCACGAGCTGCCCATCCCGCCGTCGCAGCCGAAGTGGGTCATGAACTGGAGGGCGGTGACGCGGATGCCCTGGTCGAGCAGGAGGTGGACGGCCAGGAGGCTGTCCAGCCCGCCGGAGAGCAGGGCGATCGCGTGACGGTTTCCCGTCATCGTCGGCGGCTTGGCCGGGAAGGCCTTGCCGATATCGAATGGGAGCAGCGTGGACATGACGGCATTATAGGGACCCCCGAGGTCGCAGACAAGGGAGTGGCGGGACGAGAACGCGGGCGGTATATATTAGGGGAGACGAGGGCCGTCACCATGCGCCTTGCGGTCAAGATCCTCGGACTTGCGCTGATCCTGGCAGGCCTCTTCCTGGCCGGATTCGCCCTGTGGGGGGGGCGTTTCGAGTCCCTCTTCAGCCAAGGCGCCTGTGCCGCCTGGTTCGCGGAGATCCGTCCCGTCGCGTGGCTGGCGGCAATCGGGCTGCTGCTGGGTGACCTGCTCTTGCCGATCCCGGCGACGGGCGTGATGGCCGCGCTGGGGGCGGTCTACGGCGTGGCGCTGGGCGCCGCGATCGGCGCGCTCGGGTCGACGCTGGCCGGGCTGGCCGGGTACGGCCTGGCCCGGCTGGCGGGGCGGCGGGGCGTCCGCTGGATCGCGACCGATTCCGAGATGGATCGGTTCCGCAACGGCTTCGACCGGTGGGGGGGATACGGCATCCTGATCAGCCGGATGACGCCTGTTCTGCCGGAGGTCCTGACGATCCTGGCGGGTCTGGCGAGGATGCGGTTCGACCGGTTCCTGGCCGCGCTGGTCCTGGGGAGCCTGGCGACCTCGCTCCTGTACGCCTGGATCGGACAGCTTTCGATGGAACGGCCCGTGTACGGGATGGGGATCGCGGTGGTCGTCCCGCTGCTGATCTGGCCCCTGCTTGCGTCCCGGCTGGGGAGAGGCGAGAGCGACCGCGGCCGGACCGGCGGTCGGGAGGGGATGGCTCGCGAAGGCGGCCTCAATCGACCCGATTCCCGTTGACGGACAGCTTGCGGAACCGGACCACTCCGTCGTAGGCGCCCACGCCCCAGCTCCCCCGGATCGTGTCGTAGCCGGGTGGCGTGAGGGCGTTCATCACGTTCCCCGCCGTGCCGGCCGTCACCCGGATGTAGCGACGATCGGCGGTCACGCGGAACGGAATCCATTCCTTCAGGGGGATGTTGTCGGCGGGGAGCTTCGCGCTGTTCCGGTAGCCGGGCTGCCAGAAGCCGTCGGAGAAGGGGAGGACCGAGAAGACGCTGAAGAGGCCCTCCTTTCCCAGGTCCAGCTTGATGAAGCGGGGGTCGTCGCGTTGCTCGAAGGCGAGGTAGATCTTGGCCTCGCGACGGCCGATCCCGGTCAGCAGGAATTCCCCCTCCAGGAGGAGCGTGGCGGACGGGACCGGCTCCGTTGACAGGAGCATGGCGTTGGTCTCGGGGAAGGCG
>CAYUME010000276.1:0-6605 GCA_964445475.1 uncultured Planctomycetia bacterium | reverse complement strand
GCCAGCCCCTTCGGGTGGCGCGGCGTCGCGCCCGTCTGCCCGATCTGGTTGAGGTGCGTCAGGAACGTCAGCACCGCCTGGCCCTCGCCCGACTGGTCGACCAGGGACTTCGAGCTGCCGAGCGAGGCCTGGGTTTTCCGGAGGAAGTCGAGGATGATCTGCTCGGCCTCCGGGGTGCGCGGCGCGCCGCCCGCCTGCTTCTTCGTCCAGCCGGCGCCCGCCACGAAGAGGAGCTTCGCGTCCGGCCGGATGGTCTGCTTCTCCGCCGCGGGGGCCTTCACGCCCTCGACCCGCGTGCGCTTCGCCGTGTCGTCGAGCGCGACCGCCACGGCCACGACCGTCGCGGTCCCCGGCGCGGGCGCCATCGGCGCGCGGCAGCCGGGGTCGAGCAGGAGGACCCAGGGGCGCGCGGCGCGGCTCACGACGGTCTCGATCCGCTGCCGGTAGATCCATCGCGTGGCGGCGACGCCCTCCGGGCCGGCCTCGAGCGCGGTCACGTGCGTGTCCGTCTTCCCGCCCAGCCGGTGGGCGACGCCCGGCATGACGCGCGCCATCCGGGAGGTCCCCGGCGCGACCACGATCGTCGCGCCCGCCGCCTTCGCGATCGCCTCGGCCGCCGCCGCGTCGCTCGCGTAGCGGGCCGGCGCGAGGTCCGGGGAGGCGGCGCCGTAGACCTTCGCCGCGCCGCAGCCGGCGACCGCGTCGGCCGCCGGCTTCACGTCGGCGCCCCAGAGGCCGACCGCCAGCGTCGAGCCGGCCCGCGCGGCGGCGAGATCCTTCGCCGCCCCGAGGGCCTCGAGCGCCGCCTTCGGCAGCGCGCCGTCGGCCTCGACGGCGGTCAGGACGAGGATCGTTTCCATGGCGCCTTCTCCCTCGCGTGGGGTGTCAATCCTGCCGGATCCAGTCGACGATCTCCTTCGCGATCTGGTCGGCCGGCACGTCTTTCACGATCTTCGTCTGCCGCTGCTGCTGCGGGAGCGCGGCCTTCCGGAACGCGGCCCCGCCGGCGCCGACCTTCGCCGGCTTCGCCTTCTGGAGCGACGGCATCACCGTCCGCATGTTCGCCATGCCGACCTGCGGGTTGTTCGGCGGCTCGGCGAGGCTCCCCGTCGCCCACCCGAACACGGCGGGCGGGCCCTGGCAGACCGAGACCTGGTGCCTGCCGCCCTCGATCCGCTCGAGGACCTTGAGCGACCCGTCCGCCTGCGGCTCGAGGGCGTCCACGCCCTGGAACTGGTCCCGGATGCCGAGCGCTTCGCCGAGGATCTGGAGGGTGGCGCCGGCGCCGCGGGAGGCGGATTCCCAGCCGCCGAAGAGGAGGAGCTGCTTCCCGTCCAGCCCGGGGATGGCCTTGATCGCCTCGGCCAGCGCGGCGGCGGTCTCCGCCGCGTCCGTGAAGCCGCCGGCGGGGCCGTCGAGCGCGACCAGCTCGAACGGCACCTTCTGGGCGACCGTCATCATCACCTGCTGGAGCTTGGCCTTGGGCCCGAGGCTGGCCAGCCAGACCTTGCTGCCGGGGACCTTCTTCGCCAGCGCCGCCGCTTCGTAGAGCGCGCACGCCGCCCAGGGATCGAGCACCGCCGGGAGCATCATCTCGTTCTTCAGGCCGGGCCCCGCCGGCGTCGTCACCGGCTCGAGGGTCTGGAGCGGGTCGGGGACGATCCCCCCGCAGACGACGATCGGGTAGCTCGTGGCCATGACGCCCTCGCTGAAAAACGGTTGAGGTCCTGAGGAGGGTGGAGTTTAGCGGGAGTCCGTTGGAGGGGCAACCCCCTTTCGGGTGGGAGGGGTGGGTTCGCCTCCGGCACGCGGATCCTCCGGCGAGGCGGACAACCCCGCCCGGCGGCCGCCGGGCGCCGTGCGGGTCGGGGTCGTTTGCACCGGGCGGACACGGATCGCATGTGCAAATCCACCCCTTCCACACCGGGGGATGTCTGATCCGGCCGGTGCGGCGCACTATCCGGATGAATCGTCCCTCTTTTTGCGGGTGCCCCATGGCCATTCGTCTTCCTCGTGCCGCGTTCCTCGCCTGCGCCCTCCTGGTGCCGGCCGCCCCCGCCCGCGCCGCCGAGCGGCCCAACGTCGTCCTCATCCTCGTCGACGACCTGGGGTGGGCCGACCTCGCCTGCCAGGGGAGCCGGTACTACGAGACGCCGCACCTCGACCGGCTGGCCACCCAGGGGCTCCGCTTCACGAACGGCTACGCCGCCTGCGCCGTCTGCTCCCCCACCCGCGCCGCGGTCCAGACCGGCCGCTACCCCGCCCGCGTCGGCGTCACCGACTGGATCCGCGCCCGGTTCCAGCGCGGCGGGGCCGGGACGCCGGACAAGAACCCGACCGAGTACGTCGGTGGCCCGGGACAGCGGCTCCTCTGTCCGCCCAACCCCTTCTGGATGGAGCACGCGGAGGTCACGATCGCCGAGGCCCTCAAGCCTGCCGGCTACGTCTCCTGCCACATCGGGAAGTGGCACCTCGGCGACGACGCCTGGTACCCGCCCTCGCAGGGCTACGACGTCAACCTCGGGGGGTGTGACTACGGCCAGCCGCCCAGCTACTTCGACCCGTTCGCGAACAAGGGGCTGCCCCAGGGCATCCCCGGCCTGCCGGGGCGGAAGGACGGCGAGTACCTGACCGATCGCGAGGCCGACGAGGCGGCGCGGTTCATCCGGGAGCACAAGGACCGGCCGTTCTTCCTCGGTCTCTGCCACTATGCCGTCCACACGCCGCTCATGGGCAAGGCCGACCTGGTCGAGAAGTACAAGGCGAAGCCCCCGACGCAGCAGAAGAACGCCGTCTACGCGGCGATGGTGCAGAGCATGGACGAGGCGGCGGGGCGGGTGCTGGCGGCGCTGGACGAGGCGGGCGTGGCGGACCGGACGCTCGTGATCTTCACGTCCGACAACGGCGGCCTGCTCGGCCCCACGCACAACGCGCCGCTGCGCTCGGGGAAGGGATACCCCTACGAGGGCGGGATCCGCGTGCCGCTGATCGTCCGCTGGCCCGGCGTCGTGCCGGCCGGGACGACCTCCGACGCGCCGGCGATCAGCGTGGACCTGCTCCCGACGATCCTGGAGGCGGCGGGCGCGAAGCCCCCGGCGGGGCGCGCGCTCGACGGCGTCTCGCTCCTGGCCCACGCCCGGTCCGGCGGCAAGGCCTCCCTCGGCCGCGAGGCCCTCTTCTGGCACTTCCCGCACTACCGCGGCGACGTGACCCCCTACAGCCTCATCCGGGACGGCGACTGGAAGCTGATCCGGCGCCACGAGGGGCCGTCGTTCGAGCTCTTCAACCTGAAGGAGGACCCGTCCGAGGAGAAGGACCTCGCGGACGCCCAGCCCGACCGGGTGAAGGCGCTGGACGCGAAGCTGATGGCGCACCTGAAGGACGTCGGGGCGAGGCTGCCCCGGCCGAATCCCGACTACAAGCCGGGCGCGAAGGCGGGAAAACGGAAGTGATCCGGGGGGAGGCGGGCCGGCGGTCTTCGGGGTCAGGGCTTCCGGCTGAAGCCCTGTTGGCGGTACGTCTCGAGCTGTTCCGCCAGCCGGTGCGCGCGCTCGGTGTTCTGCTCCAGGACGCTGGCCTGCTCCGCCGGGTCGTCCTTCAGGTTGTAGAGCTGGGGCTTGAACTCCGGTGCGCGCGCCTTGAGGACGCCGGGCTTCGTCTGCGGGTGGTATTTCCCCTCGATCCACTTCCAGGGCCCCTGCCGGATCGCGAAGTTCCCGTCGGCGCTGTGGCAGATCATGTCCGCGCGCAGGGGGGCGCCGGTCTTATTCCCGAGCAGCGCGGGCAGGACGTTGACGCTGTCCTCGGCCCCCTCCGCCGGCGGCGGGAGCGGCTCCCCCACGATCGCCGCCGTCGTCGCCAGCAGGTCCACCAGGTTGATCGGCTCGTCGCAGACCGTGCCGGCGGGGACGCGCCCGGGCCAGCGGGCGACGAAGGGGACGCGGAACCCGCCCTCGTAGACGCTGTGCTTGCGCCCCCGCCAGGGCCCGCTCACGCGCAGGCCTGCCGCGTACGCCTTCGCCTCCGGCCGCTCCCCCGCGGTGAGCACCACCCCGCCGTTGTCGCTCGTGAAGATCACGAGGGTGCTCTCCGCGAGCTTCCGGCGGTCGAGGAGCTCCAGCAGGCGCCCCACCGAGCGGTCGAGGTCGTGGACGAAGTCGCCGTACTCCCCGCACCCGCTCGTCCCCTTCGCCTTCGCCGAGGGCGTGGCCGGCTCGTGGACGGCGACGGGGGTGTAATAGAGGAAGAACGGCTTCGCCGGGTCCTGCTTATCCAGCCAGGCCAGCGCCTTGTCCGTGAGGACGTCCATCACCTCCTCGTCCACCCGCTGGGGGGCGTCGAGGCCGATGAAGGGCTTGCCGCCGTAGTAGCATGCCCCGGTCGGCTTCACCGCGGCGGACCGGAGGCCGGCAACCTTCCGGTCCTCCACGAAGACCCCCGTGATGTCGCCGTGGTTGGAAGGGACGCCGAAGTGGTAGTCGAAACCGATGTCGAGGGGGCCGGGGGTGAGCGCCGCGGTGTAGTCGGTGCGCGCCGCGCTGCTGTACCCGAGGTGCCACTTCCCGACAGCCGCGGTGGCGTAGCCCTTCCGCTTGAGCAGCGAGGCGAGCGTCAGGCGCGTCGTCTCGATGTGCAGCGGGCTGGTGACGCCGAGGACCTCGTGCTGGAGCGAGGTGCGCCAGCAGTAGCGGCCGGTGAGGACGGCGTAGCGCGTGGGGGAGCAGACGGAGGAGGGGGTGCAGGCGTCGGTGAATCGCCGGCCCTCCTTCGCGAGCCGGTCGATGGACGGCGTGCGGACGAGCTTCGGGTCCGCCCCGTAGCACCCGACGGTGCCCCAGCCGAGGTCGTCGGAGAGGATGAGGAGGATGTTGGGGGCGGCCGGCGCCGCGCCCCGGGCCCCGCCGGCGGGGAGCAGGAGGGCCAGGGCCGCCAGGGCCGTGCCGCGCCGGGTCGTCCGCGTCATGGCGTGCCTCGAAAAAAGCGACCCCGGGGCCGCTTGGTTGGTGCGGCCCCGGGGTCGTACCATTCACGGAATCAAAACGCCTGGGTTTCCCCCGGCTTCGCGATCGGGTAGTTCCCGTCCTTGTCGGCCTTCACCGGCGCTTCGGACTCCAGGGTCAGCTGGTCCAGTCCCGGGGCCAGCTCCACCTTCGAGTTGAGGGCCTGCTCCCAGGTGACGTACTGGCCCGACTCGGCGGCCATGCGGCCCATGATGCCGACGAGCGCGGTGTACGCGCAGCGCTCCGTCTCGTTGTACGGCTTGTTGTTCCGGATGGCGTCGAAGAAGAGGTCGTGCTCGACCTGGTAGGCGTTGCTGCCCGGCCCCTTGTACTCCCAGATCCGGTTCGCCGGCGCGTCGTTCCAGCCCTTGATGATGTACGGGTCGCTCTTCCCCTCGCCGGTCACGGCCGTCCCCTTCGCGCCCTGGATCGTGCAGATGTAGTGGTTCCAGACCTTGTTCATGTGGCGGCCCTGGGCGGACATGCGGGTGCCGTCGGGGAACCGGTACTCCACGGCGTAGTGGTCGAAGAGCTGGTCCTGCTGCGTGCGGACCTGCCGCCCGCCGTGGCCGTGGCAGCCGGCCGGCCAGGCGTCCTTGGCCCAGCAGCAGATGTCGAGGCCGTGGATGAGCCAGTCGAGGAGGAAGCTGCCGTTGACCCAGGTGAAGTTGGAGTAGTTGCGGATCTGGTGGGCCAGCTCGTTCTCGCCGGGGCGCCGGCCCTGGAACCCCACCGGCCCGTGCATGCGGTAGGCCCACATCGTGACGATGTCGCCGATCATCCCGCCGTGGATCTTCTCGACGACCTCCTCGGTCGCCTTGGAGTGGCGGGACATGAGGCCTCCGGCGATCTTGAGCCCCTTCTCGGAGGCCTTCTTCCCCGCCGCGAGGACGCGCCGGATGCCGGGGCCGTCGACGGCGAAGGACTTCTCCATGAAGACGTTCAGGCCCTTCTCGACGGCGTACTCGAGGTGGATCGGCCGGAAGCAGGGCGGGGTGGTGAGGAGGACGACGCCGCCCGGCCCGACGAGGTCGATCGCCTTCTTGAAGGCGTCCGTGCCGAGGAAGCGGCGGTCCTCCGGGACCGCGACCTTGTCCTTCTCCTTGAACTTCTTGGAGAGGAGGTTGAGGCTGCCGTTGAGGCGGTCGGGGAAGACGTCGGCCATGGCGACGAGCTGGGTGGGGCCCTTGGTGGAGAGGGCCTGCTCGGCGGCGCCGGTGCCGCGGCCGCCGCAGCCGACGAGGGCGACCTTGATCGTCTCCTCGGAGCCGGCCGCCCAGGCGCGGGTCTCGATGGCGCGGACGAGGCCGGCGGCGGCCGCCGCGCCGCCCGAAACCTTGAGGAAGTCGCGGCGGGACGAGGCCGGCGCCTGGGCGGGGGTTCTTTCGCTCATCGGTTCTCCCTTCCAAAGGGGGTTGCACGTCGTCTGCCGCACGCGGGCGGCCGCACCGGGACAGGGTGCCTTTATACGCGCCGGCCGTCAAGCGATCTTTCAATCGGGTTCAGTGAAGGCAATTGAACGCCCGCCTTCGCCGGGGCCCGGGGCCGCCTTACGGCTCCGTTGTCCCGGCGCCCCGGCACCGCACGCGCACCCCCCGTTCCGCG
>CAYUME010000275.1:0-6609 GCA_964445475.1 uncultured Planctomycetia bacterium | reverse complement strand
GGGTGCTGCTCTCCGGCGGCCCCGACAGCGCGGCGGCGCTGGCGTGGGCGAAGGCCCGCGGGGGGCGGGTGATCCCGGCGACGTTCGACTTCCCGGGGCGGCCGCGGCCGGAGCGGCGCGCGGCGCGCCGGGTCGCGCGCACCATGGGCCTGCCGCCGCCGCGGATGATCCGGGTGCCGCTCCTGCGCATGACGGGCGGGGCGGGCGGGCGGCCCGGCGGCGTCCCCCCGGGCTTCATCCCGCACCGGAACCTCGTCTTCTACGGGCTCGCGCTCGCGCTGGCCGCCGCGGTCGGCGCGCGGCGGATCGTCGGGGGGCAGCTGAAGACGGACGGGCGTCTCTTCCCGGACGGGAGGCCGGCCTTCTTCCGGGGGCTCCATGCGCTCGCGGCGCGGGGCCTGCCGCCGGGGCGGGGGTGTCGGATCGTCCTGCCCTTCGCGCGGATGTCGAAGGCCGAGGTCCTCCGCCTGGGCGTCCGCCTCGGGGCGCCGCTGGGGATGACGTGGAGCTGTTACCGGCACGGCCCGCGCCCCTGCGGGCGGTGCCTCGGGTGCGTCGAGCGGCGGGACGCCTTCCGGGAGGCGGGGGTGCGGGACGGGGCGGGGCCCGTTCGCAGGCCAGATCTCAAAGGGCGTCCAGAGGCGCCCCGGAGGGCCTGAGCGGTCTCTTTCCCCCTCCCGATCCGGTGTTTTGATTGTTTTCGGCGCGGCCGGCATCGATAATCCGACCTCCGATCGGTGCGCTTCGCGGTATGTCATCCCGCACGACCTGGCGCGAAAGGATGGCCCATGAAAGTCGGCGTGCACGAGGTGATCGACTGCGGCCACTTCCTGCCGGGTCACGTCAAGTGCGGCCGGCCCCACGGCCACACGTACCGCCTCGAGCTGACGGCGGAAGGGCCGGTGAAGGACGGGATGGTGGTCGACTTCGCGGACCTGAAGGCGGCCCTGCGCGAGGCCTCGCGCCCGTTCGACCACGTCATGCTGAACGACCTGATGGCGTTCCCGTCCTGCGAGAACCTGGCCGCCGAGATCCACCGGCGGATCCGGGAGCGGGTGGGGCTGACGCTGACGCTGCGGGTGTGGGAGGGCGAGGGGAAATATGCCGAGATAACAGGATGAACGGACCGGGAGGGGGGGGCGTCGGGAAGGGCCGCCGGGTACGCGTACGATTACGAGTGCGAGTGAAGGACGATCACGCAGAGGGCGCGTCATGATCATCGTGATGAAGCACACGGCGACCGAGGCGGATATCGCCGCCGTCAGCGCGAAGCTGGAGTCGCTCGGGTTCAAGGCCCGCCGGATCGTCGGCGAGGAGCGCTCGGTCCTCGGGGCGGTGGGGAAGGCCACCCGGCCGCCGAAGGAGGCCTTCGTCGAGATGGCCGGCGTGGCCGAGGTGGTCGAGGTCTCGAAGCCGTACAAGATCGTGGCCCGGGAGTTCAAGGAGGGGGACACGGTCGTGCAGGCCGGCCGGGTGCCGATCGGCGGGAAGGGGATCGCGATCATCGCGGGGCCGTGCGCGGTCGAGAGCCGGGCGCAGATCCTGGAGATCGCGCAGGCGGTGAAGGAGGCGGGCGGACACCTGCTCCGCGGCGGGGCCTTCAAGCCGCGCACCTCCCCCTACGCCTTCCAGGGGCTGGGCGAAGAGGGGCTCAAGTACCTCGCCGAGGCGCGCGAGCGTACCGGGCTGGGGGTCGTGACGGAGGTGATGGACACCGCCGACGTCGAGGCCGTCGCCCGCGTCGCCGACCTGATGCAGATCGGCGCCCGGAACACCCAGAACTTCGCCCTCCTCAAGCGGGTCGGGCGCGAGGCGAAGCCCGTCCTTCTCAAGCGGGGGATCGCGGGGTCGATCGAGGAGCTGCTGATGTCCGCGGAGTACATCGCCTCCGAGGGGAACGAGCAGATCGCCCTCTGCGAGCGCGGGATCCGGACCTACGAGACGGCGACGCGCTTCACGCTGGACCTCAACGCGATCCCGGTCGTCAAGCGCGTCAGCCACCTTCCGATCGTCGCCGACCCGAGCCACGGGACGGGCCATCGGGGGTACGTGACGGCGATGGCGCGGGCGGCGGTGGCGGCGGGGGCGGACGGGATCGCCGTCGAGGTCCACCCCGACCCGGACCGGAGCGTCTCCGACAGCCAGCAGACGATCACGATCCCGGCCTTCCGCCAGCTGGTGAAGGAGGTCCGTGACGTGGCGCGGGCGATCGGTCGGGAGGTGAATTGAGCGGGGACGGGGAGCCGGCGCCCTGCGGCGGGGGGGCTCACGCGTCGACGGCCCGGCGCTCATCGGCGGCCCCGTTCCTTCTCCCGCCGGGCCGCCAGGAAGCTCTCCAGGATGACCTGCGCGGCGACGGTGTTCGTATGCGACCGCTTGCGCGCGCGCGACATCCCCTCCACGCCGCGCAGGCGCTCCTCCGCCGCCGCGCTCGAGAGCCGCTCGTCGTGCAGCAGGACGGGCACCTTCAGGGCCTCCCGCAGCCGCTCCGAGAAGGCCTTGGCCTCCGCGGCCTTGGGGCCGTAGCTGCCGTCCATGTTGAGCGGCAGCCCCACCACGACGGTCTCCGGCTCCCGCGCCCGCGCCGCCGTGACGACCGCGGGGAGGGGGTCGTCCCCCGCCTTCCGCTCGATCACCCCCGCCCCCACGACGAGGGTCTCCTCCGGGCTGCAGGCGGCCAGCCCGATGCGGCGGGTGCCGAAATCGACGGCGAGGATGCGCATGGCTGTTCCGAGGGCGTTATCGAGGCGGGGCGCCGGGCCGCTGGTTCCTGTATAACCGCCCGGCGTGGCGGAGGCAACGGGGATTTAGTCGACCGGATCTCGGGCGCCGGAACGACCGACGCGGTCGGGCGCAACGGCGCCTCCGCCGGAGGAGGCCGCTCCTTGCATTAGACGGGATACTCGTGATATAAACGGTCCCCCGAAGTCGCCGGGGGAGTCCGACTACCCGAAAGGAACGGCCGATGCAGCACCACAAGCACGCGGATGCGAAGGGGAACTGGGTGACCTACCGTCCCGACATCAAGGTCCTGGACTGCACGATCCGGGACGGCGGCCTGATGAACGACCACCAGTTCGACGAGACGTTCGTCACGACCGTCTACGACACCTGCGCCGCCGCGGGCGTCGACACCATCGAACTGGGCTACAAGGCCGACAAGAAGATCTTCGCCCCCGCCGAGCACGGGCTCTGGAAGTTCTGCGACGAGGACGTCCTCCGGCGCGTCGTCGGCGACCGGCCCCGCACGATCCGCCTCAGCGTCATGGCGGACGTGGACCGGACGAACTACCAGGCCGACATCCTCCCCAAGGAGAAGAGCGTCCTCGACTGCATCCGGGTGGCCGCCTACATCCACCAGATCCCGGGCGCGATCGACATGATCAAGGACGCGCACGACAAGGGGTACGAGACGACGCTCAACCTGATGGCGATCTCGACGGTCCAGGAGCGGGAGCTGGACGACGCGCTTTCCGCCCTGGCCAAGAGCCCGATGGACACGTTCTACATCGTGGACAGCTACGGCTCGATGTACTCGGAGCAGGTGCACGACCTCGTGCAGGGCGCGCTCGAGGCGCTGGAGGGGACGGGCAAGCAGGTCGGCTTCCACGCCCACAACAACATGCAGCTCGCCTACGCGAACACGATCGAGGCGTTGATCGTCGGGGCGAGCCGGCTGGACGCGACGATCGACGGCCTGGGGCGCGGGGCGGGGAACTGCCCGCTCGAGCTCCTGCTCAGTTTCCTGAAGAACCCCAAGTTCAAGCTCCGCCCGATCATCGAGACGATCGAAAAGTCCTTCATCCCCCTCCGGAAGACGATCGACTGGGGGTACAGCATCCCCTACCTGATCACGGGGATGATGAACGAGCACCCGCGGGCGGCGATGGAGGTGCGGGAGGGACCGAAGAAGGACGCGTACCTGGCGTTCTACGACCAGATGATCGAAAAATGACGGCTCGTCCGACAAAACAAACGGCGCGGCATACGGCTGCCGCGCCGTTTGTTTTGTCAGACACGACTTGATCGCAGGACCCGAAGCCACTCCAGTAGGCGGACGCCCGATCTGCGCGGACCGCGTCGCGTGAGAGGCGCCCATGAGACACAGGGCCTTCCGTCTCCTCGCCGGGATCCCCGCCACGCTTCTCGCCGCGGGCGCCGCCGCGCCGGGCGCGGAGCCCCCCTCCCCGAAGGCCAGCCTCGTCGTCGACGTTCCCGCGGAGGGCGGGACGATCAACCTTCCCCCGACGAGGACACGCGCCCTCCTGTCCGGGAAGGCCGCCATCGGAGGCGGCGTCGTGACGGGATGCGTCGTCCGCGCCGGCGACGCGGTGGCCGCGGTCGGTGCGGACGGGGCCTTCCTGCTCGACCTCGTCCTCGCGAAGCGCGCCGGGGCGGTGACCGTCCAGCGGGGGGCGAACGCCCTGACGCTGGAGCTCGTGGTGGAAGGGAGGGCGCTCGCGACGCTGACGCGGTCGTTCTCGGTCACGGTGATCCCCGAATCCGCGTTGCCGGGGGCGGGGGGCGGCGCGGGCGGGGCGAAAAGCGCCGCGGTGCGCGTGGGCGAACCCGTCGGCGCCGTCCTCCGGCAACTCGGCCGGAAGCACGTCCTCCTCGGCGTCATGAGCGGCCCGGGCGACCGCTGGATCGAGGAGACGCGGGCCCAGGGATGCGCCTGGGACGCCCGGTACCAGTACCTCGCCGGCGGCGTCAACACCGGCAACAAGTGGTACGCGGGCGCGTTCGTGCCCAATTACCTCAAGGAGTCCGAGCGGCTCGGGACGGTCCCCGTCTTCTCCTGGTACATGATGTACCAGTCCCGCCCCGGCATCAGCGCGGGGCGCGGCGAGGCGGGCGGCAACAAGATGAACTGCGAACAGGCCGACACGATGCGCGAGTACCTGTCCGACCTGAAGGCCTTCTTCCAGGCCGCGGGCGCCTGGGGGAAGCCCGTCATCCTCCACCACGAGCCGGACCTCTGGGGCTATTTCCGGATCGCCCCCGAGTTTCAGCCCAACAACCCGGACACGATCCGGGTGATCGTGAAGTCCACCGGTCTCCCCGAGGTCGCCGGGCACCCGGACACGGCGGCCGGCTTCGGACGCGCCATCGCCGCGATGCGCGACACGCTCGCTCCCAACGTCCTGCTTGCCTGGCACGCCTCGAAGTGGGGGAACCCCGCCCCGAAGGCCTTTGCCGAGTTCGTGAAGGCGTGCGGGGCGTGGGACCTGATCTTCACCGACCCGAGCGACCGCGACAGCGCCTGGAAGCTCGCCCACAGCTACCACGTCGAGGGGGCCTGGTGGTCGGACAAGGACTTCGAGTCGTTCCGCGACTGGAGCGGGGAGCTGCACCGGCTGACCGGGCTTCCGCTGATGGCCTGGCAGATCCCGGTGGGGAACACGGTGATGGCGGCGTGCAACAACACCCGCGGGCACTACATGGACAACCGGGTCCAGTACTGGCTGGACGGGTACCCGGCGAACCGGCACCTGGCCGAGTGGGCGGCCGCCGGGTACGTCGGTCTCCTGTTCGGGGGGGGGGCGGCGGGGTGCACGGGGTTCACGGACGCGCAGGGGGACGGCATCACGAACCCGGTGCCGGCCGCCGGCAACAAGGGGGAGACGGCGTCGTTCGCCGACGACGACGGGGGGTTCCTCCGGGTGAAGGCGGGGGAGTACTACCGGAAGGGCCCGGTGCCTCTGGGAGGGAAGCCGTGAGCTGGGGGATAATCCTTGACTTCGTCCCGGGTCCATGTATATTCGCTCGTCTTTTC
This sequence comes from uncultured Planctomycetia bacterium, assembly GCA_964445475.1. Lineage (GTDB taxonomy): Bacteria > Planctomycetota > MHYJ01 > CAYUME01 > CAYUME01 > CAYUME01. The sequence goes on along the minus strand of CAYUME010000275.1, from coordinate 833 downwards.
CAACCCCAGATCCGGACACTCTTTATTACAGGAAGGTGGAGCCGATGCCGTTGACCGTATCCCCCCAGGATTTGCTTCGAGCCGGCGTCCATTTCGGGCACAGCTCCAGCCGCTGGAACCCGCGGATGAAGCCGTACATCTACGGCAAGCGGAACCTCATCCACATCATCGACCTGAAGGCCACCATCCGGGGCCTGGTCCGCGCCTACCATTTCCTGGAGCGGCTGACCTCGAAGGGGGAGCTGGTCCTCTTCGTGGGGACGAAGCGGCAGTGCCAGGGGGTGGTGGAGGCCGAGGCGAAGCGCTGCGGGATGCCGTACGTGAGCGAGCGCTGGCTGGGCGGGACGCTGACGAACTACACGACGATCCGCAAGCGCCTGCAGCGCCTGAACGAGATCGAGACGATGGAGAAGGACGGCACGATCCACGTCTACAACAAGAAGGAGATCTCGGCGATCATGCGGGAGAAGCGGAAGCTCCGCCGGAACCTGGAGGGGCTCCGGACGATGGAGCGGCTGCCCGCGGCCCTGGTGGTGATCGACCCGTCGCACGAGGCGATCGCCATCCAGGAGGCGGACCGGATCAAGGCGGCGACGCTCTGCCTGATCGACACGGACGGCGACCCGCAGGTGGCGGACATCGCGATTCCGTGCAACGACGACTCGTTCCGGGTGGTCCAGATCCTGCTGGGCCGGCTGGCGGACGCGGTGATTTCGGGCCGGGCCCGGTACGTCCCGCCGAAGGCCGCGATGCCGGTGGCCGGGGCCGCGGCGTCGAGGCCCGTCCCCGGTGGCGCCCCGGCCGCCCGTCCGGCGCCCGCTGCGGCGGCCGCC
>CAYUME010000274.1:1796-6621 GCA_964445475.1 uncultured Planctomycetia bacterium | reverse complement strand
CGCCGTCGTGTCCGCCTGCTGCTGGCCGCCGTGGCCGGGGAGGCGGCCGCCGCGCTGCGCGGCGTCGATGCGTCCCCGGCCGTCCTCGCCTGGGCGGCGAAGGCCGGCCCGGAGCGGGCCACCGACGCCCTCGAGCGCCTCCTGACCGCCCAGTCGGAGATCGACCGGAACGCAAACCCGATGATCGTCCTCGAGACCGTCTTCGGCGATCTCGCCGCCGCCGTCCAATAAAAGGACCTGTCCCGCCGAAACCCGGGACTCGAAACCGGAAACCGGGAAACCAACGCCTCCATGTCCAGATTCTACATCACGACCGCCATCGACTACCCCAACCACAAGCCGCACATCGGTCACGCCTTCGAGAAGATCGGGGCGGACGTGCAGGCCCGGTTTCGCCGGATGGAGGGGGATGACGTCCATTTCCTGGTCGGCAACGACGAGAACACCGTCAAGGTCTCCCGCCGGGCCGCCGAGCTGGGCCGCCCCGTAAAGGCCTACGTCGACGAGATGGCCGGCCATTTCAAGGCCGCCTGGAGGAAGCTGAACATCTCGAACGACGACTTCATCCAGACCTCCGAGCCCCGCCACGCCGCAGGCTGCCAGACCTTCATCCAGAAGGTCTACGACAACGGCTTCATCCACAAGAAACCCTACGAAAGCCTCTACTGCGAGGGGTGCGAAAGCTTCAAGACGGCCAAGGACCTCGTGGACGGCCGGTGCCCGAACCACCCCACGCAGGCGCCGAAGACCGTCCGGGAGGAAAATTACTTCTTCGCCCTCTCGTCGTTCCGCGATCCCCTCCTCGCGCTCTACGCCGAGCGCCCCGACTTCATCGTCCCCGCCACCCGCCGCAACGAGATCCTCAGCCTCGTCGCGGGCGGCCTCGAGGACGTCTCCATCACCCGCCAGAACATGGACTGGGGCATCCGGGTGCCCTTCGACCCCGAGCAGACCATCTACGTCTGGTTCGACGCGCTGCTCAACTATGCCACCGGCGTCGGGTACGGGACGGACGCGGAGCGTTTTGCGGGCCGGTGGCCGGCCGATCTGCACGTGATCGGAAAGGACATCACGCGGTTCCACTGCGCGCTCTGGCCGGCCATGCTCATGGCCGCCGGCATCGAAGTCCCCCGCCGCGTCCAGGTCCACGGCTTCGTCCTCCTCAAGGGCGAGAAGATGTCGAAGACGCTCGGAAACGTCGTCGACCCGATGGACCTCGCGGACCGGTTCGGTGCGGATGCCTTCCGCTATCTGTTCATGCGCGAGTGCCCCTTCACCGGAGACGGGGAGTTCAGCTACGACCGCTTCACGGCGGTCTACAACGCGGACCTGGCCAACAACCTCGGCAACCTCTACAGCCGGACGGTCTCCATGGCGCTCCGGTATTTCGGGGGCGACCTCGGCCCCGTCCCGCCGGACGCCGCGGCCGAGACGCTTGCCGGCATCGACCTGCCGGCTTTCCTCGCCGCATTCCGTTCGTCGATGTCGGCCTGCGAGTACCCCTCGGCGCTGGCCTCCATCTGGCAGTCGACCCTCGACCCGGCCAACCGGCACATCGACCGGACCAAGCCGTTCGAGCTCGCGAAAAAGGACCGGGAGGCGTGCCGGAAGGTCCTCGCCGGCCTGGCCGTGGCCCTCCGCACCACGGCGATCCTGATCAAGCCGTTCCTTCCCGCGACGGCCGAGACGATCTACGGCGGGTTCAACTGGCCGACCTCCTTCGGGGCGCTCCGGCTTGATGCCGTCCTCGATCCGCTCCCGGGCCTGTCGCTTCGGGTGACCGCGCCCCTCCGGGACGGCAAGGTCGTCCCCCTCTTCCCCCGGATCGAGGCCCCGGTCGCACCGGCGTGACCGGGACGCCAGGAGACACGACGTTGGGCAAGGCGCCACGCGATATCGGCCAGGCCATCCGGAAGCGGGTCCTCCGCCGAGACCCCCGCTATCCGGTCGAGGCCTATCGGTTCGTTTACGAGGCCCTCGACCACACGCTCAGCCGTATCGGCGAACGCCGTCACGTGAGCGGGCAGGAGCTCCTCGACGGCATCCGCGACTTCGCCCGCTCCCGCTTCGGTCCGCTCGCCCGCATGGTCTTCGACTGCTGGAACATCCGCCGCACCGAGGATTTCGGCGAGATCGTCTTCAACCTCGTCGAGGCGGACCTGATGAGCCGGACGGAGACGGACACACGGGAGGACTTCGCGAACGGATTCGATTTCAACGAGGCCTTCCGGCTCGAGTGACGCACGCAGAGGCCGGAGCCTCCCGCCTCCGCCCCGATTCCGAGGGGACTTTTTCCCGTCCGCCGTGTATGATCTGCAGACGCTGCGACGACCGACCGGGAGCACCGCCATGACGACGCCGCCCCTGCCGCCGCCGACGGCCGCGCGATGGAAGGTCGTCCTTCTTCTCGTGCTGCTCGTCACCCTGCTCGTCCTCGGGTACGTGCTCCGCACGGTCTTCACCCCGATCCTTCTCGCCTTCGCCCTCGCTTACGTCCTGAACCCCGCCGTGAAGCGGCTGGAGCGCATCGGGCTTTCCCGCACCCTGGCCATCCTGACCCTCTTTGCCGGGACCCTGATCGTCCTGGCCGCCGTCGCCGCCCTGATCGTCCCGCCCGCGACGGTCGAGCTGCGGTCGCTTTACCAGATGAGCTTCAAGGGGGAGCCGTACGGGGACCTGAACGGGAACGGGATGTACGACCGCGGGGAGCCGCTGCTCCGCGACATCAACGGAAACGGCCTCTACGACCGGTCGTACCTCGAGCGGGCGGCCGACGCCGCGCGTCGCAGCCTCCGGAAATGGAACGAGGCCCACCCCGACCAGGCCGTCCACCCCGAGGAGCTGATCAAGAAGCTGCGCGAAGGGATCCAGGCGAACCTCGAGCGGGTCACGGGAGGCATCGCCTGGGCCGCCAACCGCCTCTTCGGCCTTCTGGCCTCCGGCCTTCAGGGGTGCCTGACCGTCCTCTCCTTCCTGCTCCTCGTCCCGATCTACTGCTTCGGCTTTCTTTCGATCTACGACCGGGTCCACCCGGCCGTCCTCCGCCTCTGCCCCGCCCCCGAGCGCGACCGGCTGACCCGGGTCCTTCGACGGATCGATCTCGGCCTGGCCAGCTTCTTTCGCGGCCAGGTCGCCTGCGGCCTCATCAAGGGCATCGTCACGGCCGTCGGCTTTGCGCTGGCCGGCACGCCCTACGGACTTCTCCTCGGCCTCCTGTACGGAGGCTTCAGCATCGTGCCCTACGCGGGGGGGCTGCTGATCTTCCCCCTCGCCGAGGTCCTCACGGTCATCGATGCCGGAGGCTTCGAAGCCGGTCGCGTCCTCGGGACGGCCGCCGCCGTCATCGCCGCCGAGCTGGTCGAAGGGGCCCTCCTCGTCCCGCTCATCTTCGGGAAAGAGACGGGCCTGCACCCGCTCGTCGTCCTCGTCGCGCTGTTCGTCTTCGGCCAGCTGCTGGGGATCTTCGGGATGCTGGCCGCCATCCCCCTGACCGTGCTCACCAAGATCCTGGTCGAGGAATATCTCGTCCCGATCGTGCACGAGGTGACGGAGGGCCCCGCGCCGCCGGCCTCGGATCGCGCGTCCCCGGCTGCCGCTCTCGATCCGGTTGCCGTACCGCCCCCGGGCCCGCCCGCCTCCTGACCGGGCTCCCGGCCTCACCCTCCGTCTCCCCGCGCGCCCATGATCCCCCACGCTCCCGGGTACCTGGCTTTCGAGACGCTGAGTCCCCTCCCGGGCCTTCGCCATGTCGTGACAACGCGACTCGTCGGCAACGCGGAGGACGGGGCGCGCGCACGCGGCACCCTCGGATTCGGCGCCGGCGTCGACCCGCGGGACGTGATCGAGAACCGTCGACGCGCGGCGTCCGCGATCGAGGCGGACGCAAGGCGTCTCACCGTCCCCGGCCAGGCGCATACGGCGGCGGTGGCGATCGTCGGCTCGGCGGACGCCGGCCGGGGCGCGGTCGAGGAGCGCGAAGCCATTCCGGAGACGGACGGGCTGGCGACGCGCGAGCCGGGTCTCCCGCTGCTCGTGCAGTCGGCAGACTGCGTGCCGATCCTGCTGGTCGACGCGCGCCGGGGCGCGCTGGCCGTGGTCCATGCGGGCTGGCGCGGGTCGTTGGCGGGCATCGCGCGTCGCGCCGTCGAGATCCTGACCGGTCCCCTGGGATGCAACCCGGAGGATCTCCGGGCGGGCGTCGGGCCGTCGATCGGCCCCTGCTGCTACGAGGTGGGGGACGACGTCGTGTCGGCCTTCGCGCGCGACAATCCCGACGGCCTCGCGTACATCACGCGACGCGGCGGCCGCGCGCACCTGGACCTGTGGGCGCTCAACGGCGCGCAGCTCGTCGCCGCGGGGATGCAGCCCGACCGGATCGAGACCGCGAGGGCCTGCACGCGCTGCGACGGCCGTTTTTTCTCCGTCCGGCGCGACGGACGTGCGACGGGGCGATTCGGCCTGCTCGCACGCCTCTCCTGAGCGACACGTGCCGTCCTGCCCGGATCGCCATTATCGGTCGAATTCGGGATATTTTACTTGCTCTCGATCCGCGGATTGCTATAATTTCCGCCTTTCCCAAAGCCCGGTCAACGCGGGTCTTGGGGGCGGGAAACGTGACGTGAGCGACCCGGCTTCGGCCGGGAACCCGGAGCGCAGCATGACAAAAGGACAGAAAATCCGGATCCGCATCGAGGCGTTCGACCACGGCCTGCTCGACCAGTCGTCGATGGAAATCGTCGACACGGCGAAGCGCACGGGCGCAAAGGTGAAGGGGCCGATCCCCCTCCCCACCAAGATCGAGCGCATCACCGTGATGCGATCCCCC
>CAYUME010000274.1:0-1786 GCA_964445475.1 uncultured Planctomycetia bacterium | reverse complement strand
TCGTCGACACCGCGCGACGGACCGGCGCCAAGGTGGCCGGCCCGATCCCGTTGCCGACGCAGATCAACAAGTACTGTGTCCTGCGCTCGCCGCACGTCGATAAGAAGTCGCGCGAGCAGTTCGAGATCCGGACGCACAAGCGGATCGTCGACATCACGGAACCCACGGCCAAGACGATCGACGCCCTGAAGAACCTGAACATGCCGGCCGGGGTGGAAATCCGGATCAAGGCGTGAAATTTCCCGCTCGTCGGGAAATTTTATTTACGGACAGACAACCATGATTGACGTGCCTCTGTACACGAAAGACGGGCAGGAGTCGGGGCGGGTCTCCGTCGATCCGACGCTCTTCGGGACGCGCGTCCGCCGACGCCTGCTCCGCGAGATCGCGGCCTGGTACGAGGCGAACCGACGGCTCGGGACGCACGCCACGAAGACGCGCTCCGAGGTGGAAGGAAGCACGAAGAAGCCCTGGAAGCAGAAGCACACCGGCCGCGCACGCGCCGGCTCGGTCCGCTCCCCGATCTGGCGTGGCGGCGGCATCGCCGGCGGCCCCCAGCCCCGCGATTATCGCGTGCGCATCCCGGCGGCCATGCGGCGCCGGGCGCTCGACTCCGCCCTGCTCTCCAAGTTCATGGACCAGGAGGCGGCCGTCATCGAGGCCCTCGACTTCGAGAAGGCCTCCACGAAACGCATGGCCGGGCTGCTGAAGACCCTGCGCATCGAGCGGACCTGCCTCATCAGCCCCGAGGGGTACCGCAAGGAGCTCTGGCTCTCCACGCGCAACCTGCCGCGGATCGCCATGGCCCCCGTATCCGACCTGAACGCCTACGAGGTCCTTCGCTGCCACCGCCTGCTGCTGACCCGCGGCGCCCTGGAACGCCTGATGCAGGAGCGCGGCGCGTCGCGGCTGAACGGGAAGCCCACGGCCTGACCCGGAGCGGGGCCCGCGCCCCGATGAACAAACGCCATGAAGAACCCGTACCACGTGCTGTTCAAGCCGCTGGTCACCGAGAAGTCGATGCGTGACATCGACCGGCGGAAGGCCTACACGTTCGTCGTCCGCCCCGACGCCACTATGCCGGAGATCCGGCTGGCCGTCGAGCGGATATTCAAGGTGAAGGTCGAGGCCGTCCGGACGATGCGCCGGAAGGGTAAGCGGAAGGCCCGCCGCATGGCCCGGTTCCTGATGAGCCGCAGGCCGGACTGGAAGCGGGCCGTCGTGACGCTGCAGGAAGGGCACCGCATCGACATCCTGTAGGGCCTGACGGCCAGGAAGGGTTGAGGACTCCCCATGGGTATTCGCGTGTACCGCCCGGTCACGAAGGGGCGCCGGAATTCCTCGGTCGCCGACTATGCCGAGCTCACCCGCCGGACGCCGGAGAAGTCGCTCCTCGTGCCCCTCCGCAAGACCGGCGGACGCAACAACACCGGACGCATCACCTGCCGCCACATCGGCGGCGGCAACAAGCGGTTCTACCGGCAGATCGACTTCCGGCGGATCAAGGACAACGTCCCCGCAACGGTCGAATCGATCGAGTACGATCCGAACCGCTCCTGCCGCATCGCCCTGCTGGTCTACAAGGACGGGGAGCGCAGCTACATCCTGGCCCCGGCCGATCTCCGCGTGGGCGACTCGATCCTGTCCGGAGACCGTGTCGATCCCCGGCCCGGCAACGCGATGCCGCTCCGCACCATGCCGCTCGGCAGCCTCATCCACAACGTCGAGCTCACCCCCGGCCGCGGCGGCCAGCTGGCCCGCAGCGCCGGGGCGGCCGCGCAGCTGC
>CAYUME010000273.1:0-6625 GCA_964445475.1 uncultured Planctomycetia bacterium | reverse complement strand
ATCCCCGCCCACACCTCCTCGGTGTGGCGCTTCTTCTCATAGAGGTGGTGGACGGTGACGTCGGCGTCGAGCGGGGGGATGCGCCGGCGGAGCGGCTCGAGGGTCGGGCGCTGCTCGATGGCCTTCTGGATCCACTCGAGCGCCTCGGCCTTGTCGCGCTCGCGGAGGAGGAAGTCGAGGTGGGCCGCGGCGGCCCTCACCGAGGCGTCGACCAGCCGGGCGTCGCCGGGCTTCGCCTTCAACTCGGCGTCGAGGACCTCGAGGGCGGAGAGGCACTCGCCGCGGGAGAGACGGGCCTCCGACTCCGCGATCGCGAGGGCGACCGGGTCGGCCTGGAAGGGGTTGGCGATCAGGAGGACGGCGGCCGCGGCCGCGCCCGCGACGCCGGCCGCCGCCCAGGCGATCCAGGTCTTCGCCCGCCTGCGCGGCTCCCGGAGCCCCTTGAGCACCGGCCCGTCCTTGGTCAGGCGCACGCTCTCGGCCAGGTTCCTCGCCTGCTCGGAGCTCGGGTCGTGGATGACCTTGTAGACGCGGACGGCCTGGGGGATGCCTTTGAAGATCCGCTCGCCGACCTCCGCGGAGGGGACTTCCGCGCGGTTCATGGAGAGGTAGACGGTCTCGGTGAACCAGACCTCGCCGGCCTCGGTGATGGACTCGAGGCGGGCGGTGACGTTGACGGGCTCGCCGAGGACGTCGCCGTCCTTGAGCTCCACGTCCCCCGCGTTGATGGCGACGCGGACCTCGAGGCGGTCCTTGTCGTCCTTGACGAAGGCGTTGTGCTGGCGGAGGACCTCCTGGACGGCAAGGCCCGCGAGGACGGCGTCGGTGGTGCTGTCGAAGCGAACGAGGAAGGCGTCGCCGATGGTCTTGACGACGGTGCCGTCGAAGTAGCGGAAGACGGGGAGGAGGAGGCGGTCGTGCTCGGCCAGCAGGCTGACCATGCCGTCGCGGGTGGACTCCGACGTCCGGGCGGTGAAGCCCTTGATGTCGGTCAGCATGATGGCCAGGTTCTTCGCGGGCATGGGAGGCGATCCGGGGGGCTCACGAATACTCCAGAATCCCAGGCGCAGGCTCACTCTTTGGGCAGCAGGCCGTACTCCTGGAGCTTGGTCCGCAGCGTGGTGCGGTGGATGCCGAGGAGCTCGCTGGCCTTGACCTGGTTGCCGCCGGTCTTCTCGAGGACGCGGCGCAGGAGGGCGGACTCCCACTGGCGCTCGACGACGGCGAAGAGGTCGCCGGGCCCCGCCTCGGGCTGCTCGAGGAGGACCCCGACGAGGCGGTCGACCTCGGCCTCGACGGAGGGGCGCAGCCCCGCGGCGGGGGCGCGCTCCGGGTGGCGGACGGTCTCCGGCAGGTGATCGGGCCGGATGGGGGCGCCGCGGGCGAGGACGCCGGCATGCTCGATGGCGTTGCGCAGCTCGCGGATGTTGCCGGGCCAGCGGTACCGCGTGAGGAGCCCGAGCGCCTCCTCGCTGATCTCGCGGGACGCGCCGGGCCCCTCGGCCAGGAATCGCGCCACCAGCAGCGGGATGTCGCTCGCCCGCTCCCGGAGCGGCGGCAGGTCGACGGTGACGACCTTGAGCCGGTAGTAGAGGTCCTCGCGGAAGGCACCCTGGACGATCTTCGCCTCGAGGTCCTGGTTGGTGGCGGCCAGGATGCGGAGGTTGACCTCGACGCGCTCGTCGCCGCCGACCCGCTCGAAGGCGCGCTCCTCGAGGAAGCGGAGGAGCTTGACCTGGGTGGCGGGGGGGATCTCGCCGATCTCGTCGAGGAGGATGGTCCCGCCGTGGGCGCGCTCGAAGCGGCCGACCTGGCGGCGGACGGCCCCGGTGAAGGCGCCCTTCTCGTGACCGTAGAGCTCGCTCTCGAGCAGGGTGGCGGGGATGGCGGCGCAGTTGACGGCCTCGAACGGGCCGGACGCCCGGGGGCTGTTGGCGTGGATCTCGCGCGCCACGAGCTCCTTGCCCGTCCCGCTCTCCCCCTGGATGAGGACGGAGACGTCGCTGGCGCAGACGGCGGCGATCGTCTTGAAGATCTCCTGCATCGCGGGGGTGGCGCCGGTGAGGCGGCGGCCGGGGGCGACGCGGCCGGCGACCTCGCGCTGGAGGCGCGCGACCTCCTGGCTGAGGCGGGCCTTCTCGAGCGCGCGGGAGATGACCGCCTCGGCCGTCGCCAGGTCGACGGGCTTGGTCAGGTAGTCGAACGCGCCGAGCTTGAGCGCGCGGACGGCGGTGTCGAGCGTGCCGTGGGCGGTGAGGATCACGACGGGGGCGGCGAAGCCCTCCGCCTTGAGAGCCTCGAGCGCGGCCAAGCCGTCCATGCCGGGCAGGCGGATGTCGAGCAGGACGAGATCCGGCGCCTCGCGCCGGGCGGCCGGCAGCCCCTGCTCGGCGCTCGGGGCGACGAGCGCCTCGTGCCCGAGCCCCTTGAGGAGCTTCGAGAAGGCCTGGCAGATGCCGGGTTCGTCGTCGATGACGAGGACCTTCGCCATGCGTCTCCCGCGCCGCTATTTCTTCTTACCGCCACCCGACCCCTGCCCGCGGCCGCCGCCGCTGTCGCGGTCCGGTCCCGGATCCCGGGGGTTGTCGTCGCGGTCGGCATTACCCTGTCCCTGGCCTTGGCTTCGCCCGCGATCCGAATCCCCCTGCGAACGCCCGCCGGAGGAGCCGCCACCGCGGGGCTGCTCCCGATCGGGCTGTCCGCCCCGCGAAGGCGGGGGCTGGGCGCCGGAATCGCGACCGCGGTCCTGGCCGGAAGGCGGCGTGGGGCCGGTCCCACGCCCGCGGTCCTGGCCCGGCGGCGTGCGCCCGCGGTCGTCGCGATCCTGGCCGGAGGGCGGGTTCGCATCGGGGCCGCGCCCGCGGTCCCGTTCGTCGCGGTCCTGGCCTGGCGGCGTGCGCCCGCGGTCGTCGCGATCCTGGCCGGGGGGCGGGTTGGCGGCCCGCCCGCGATCCCGGTCCTCGCGTTCCCGCTGGCCTTGCGGCGTGTTCTCCCAGCGGGGGTGGTTCTGGCGGGCGTGCTCCTCGCGCACCACCACCTGGAAGCTCTGGCGGTCGCGCACCCGCTCGAAGGCTTGGCGGGGCGGCTGCTTGTAGTAGTTGACGGCGACGTTGACGCGGAAGACGGCCCGGAGGTCGTCGTCGTGGAACTGGAACCGGTTGACGGGCTCGCGGCGGTGGTAGTAGCCGTACGCGCGGCCGCAGGGCCCGGACGGCGTGTAGTCGACGTGCACGAACATCCCGTACGGGTCGACGCGGGCGCGGGTGAAACAGACGTGCCAGGAGACGCGCTCGGTATAGTGCCAGCGGTGGACCTCGTGGATCGCGTAGCGGCGGCCGCAGCCCCACCAGAGGTAGAAGAGGATCCCCATGTCGTCCCAGTCGCACCCCCGGGCCTCGAGCCAGATGATGTCGTCGTGCGAACACCCGTAGAGGTCGGTGTACATCACGCAATACTCGGTGTGGACGTGGGAGGGGACGACGGTGACGGCGGGCGGCGGCGGGGGCGGCGCACTGTAGTGCTTGTGCACGACGCAGCCGGAGAGGGCGGCCAGGGCGAGGAGGGCGGCGGACAGGGTGCGTCGCATGGCGGAGGCTCCTGCAAGGGGTTCCAGGGATCTCCCCTATGACACGTCGATCTCGTAGAAGAAGTTCCTCCGGCGCGGCACGAGCCCGAGGTCCGTGATGATCCGCTCGATCTCCGCCCGGGGGAGGATCGCACCGCACCCGGCGGCGGCGACGACGCGCTCCTCCTGGATCGTCCCTCCGACGTCGTTCGCCCCGAAACGGAGGGCGACCTGGGCGATCCGGGCGCCCTGGGTCAGCCAGGACGCCTGGAGATTGGCAACATTGTCGAGGAAGAGGCGGCTCACCGCAAGGGTTTTCAGGTAGTCGGCCCCCCCCGCCATCGGGAGGCCGGCGAGCATGGGGGTGTTCGGCGACTGGAACGTCCAGGGGATGAAGGCGGTGAATCCGCCGGTCTCGTCCTGGAGGTCGCGGATCCGCCGGAGGTGCTCGACGCGCTCGGCGGGGGTCTCGACATGGCCGAACATCATCGTAGCCGTGGTCCGGAGCCCCTGGCGGTGGGCCTCGCGTATGACTCCGATCCACTCGTCGGCAGTGCACTTCCGGGGGCTAAGGCGGCTTCGGACGCGGTCGGCGAGGATCTCCGCGCCGCCGCCGGGGAGGCTGTCGAGGCCGGCCGCGCGCAGGCGGCGGAGGACGTCGCCGGGGGGTATCCCCTCGACGCGTCCGACGTGGACGATCTCCGGGGGCGAGAAGGCGTGGAGGTGGAGCCGGAACTCGGCCTTGAGCCACCGCAGGAGATCCTCGTACCAGGCCAGCGGCAGGCCCGGGTGATGGCCGCCCTGCAGGAGCAAATGCGACCCGCCCTCGCGGCGAAGGGCCTCGACACGGGCCCGGATCTCGTCGCGGGACCGGACGTAGGCCTCGGGATGGCCAGGGGGGCGGAAGAAGGCGCAGAACCCGCAGCCCGTGACGCAGACGTTCGAATAGTTCAGGTTGCGGTCGACGATGTAGGTGACGACGTCCCCCGGATGGAGCCGCTGGCGGACGCGGTCCGCGGCGGCGCCGAGGGCGAGAAGGTCGTTCGCGGCGAAGAGGGCAAGCCCCTCGTCCGGCGAAAGGCGCCCGCCGGCGGCGGCCTTGTCGAGCAGGTCCGCGACGGGCGCGCGCACGGCGGGCGGGAGGATCATAGCCAGGAACCGGAGACGGGAAACGCCAAGACACCATGGCTGCCCAGACGCGCCAAGAAAAACCGGGATGTCCTTGGCGCCGTCTTGGCGTGCTTGGCGCCTTGGCGTTTCAATCCCGGTCCCGCCTAGGCTCGATACTCGCGGATCTCGGTGCGGCGCGGGCAGAGGCCGAGGGCGGCGGCCAGCTCGTTGAAGCGTCGCAGCCCCGCCTCCTCGGACTCGCCGAGGCCGTAGCGGACGAGGCGGGTGAGGTACGTGCGGATGAAGCCGGGATCGAGATGGAATCGCTTCGCGGCGTCGTCGGCGATGGCGGCGACACGGGCGAGGCCTGCGTCGCGCGCCGCGGCAAACCGGGCCGCCAGGTCGCCCAGCCCCTCCGGCCGCGCCGTCACCCACGCCGCGTAGACGAACGGCAGCCCCTGCCACTCCTCCCACGCCTCCCCCAGGTCCAGGGCGTCGAGGGCCTGGTAAGCCGGGAGGAACGCGGCGTCGCCGATGCAGAGGAACGCGTCGAAGTGGGACTGGTGAAGGCTGCCGGTCGACGGGTCGGCCGTCTCGAGGACGGGGGCCAGCCCGTAGCGGGTGCGGAGCAGGACCTCCAGGAGGGCGTTGGAGCTGGCCGAGTGCTGGTCGAGGCCGACGAACCGGCAATCGGCGACCGGCTTCTTGTGGAAGAGGCGGACGCTCTCGATGCGGCCGCGGGAGCCGATGGCGACGCCGGGAACGAGGTGAAAGCGCTCGTCGCGGAAGCAGTCGATGACGGGCATGAGGGCGGCGTCGAAGCGGCCGGCGGCAAGGCCCTCCGCGAGCCGGCTCGGGGGGTCGTAGGCGAGCGCCACCCCGGGATCCGACTCGAAGGCGATGACGAGCGGACGGGCGTTCAGGTGCGGGACGCAGCCCAGTTTCAGCATAAGCAAGTTCGCGGGGCCGGGACAGGGCGACGGGCCCCGCGAACTCTCTTAACACGACCGAGCACGCGCCTACTCTACCGGAAAGCCGCACGGGCGGCAACAGCCCATTTTTCGGTTTCCTCCCGGAAGCCAACCCTTATAATCACGTCCTTCCCCCTGGCCCGGAGAGACTGCGACCATGCTCGACCTGAGACTCCTCCGCGAGAGCCCCGACGTCGTCCGCGCCGCCGTGGCGCAGAAGCACGAGAAGGCGGACCTGGACCGGATCCTCGCCCTCGACGCCGAGGCGCGCGCGGTCAAGCGGGAGGTCGAGACCCTCCGCAGCGAGCTGAACAAGGCGACCGAGGAGGTCAAGCGGCGGAAGATCGCGAAGCAGCCCGCCGACGACCTGATCGCGCAGAACCGCGAGATCGGGAACCGCATCCGGGAGGGCGAGGAGCGGCTCCGTGCGCGGGAGGGGGAGCGGGACGACCTCCTGCGCTGGCTCCCCAACCTGCCCGCCGCGGGCGTCCCCGTCTCGGCGGGCGCGGAGGGGAACGTCGAGGTCCGGCGCTGGGGGCAGCCGCCCGCCTTCGGCTTCCAGCCCAAGCCCCACTGGGACCTCGGGGCCGCGCTGCGTCTCTTCGACGACGCCCGCGCCGCGAAGCTCAGCGGCAGCAACTTCCTCCTCTTCACCGGCCGGGGCGCCCGCCTCGAGCGCGCCCTGATCAACTTCATGCTCGACCTGCACACGTCACAGCACGGCTACACCGAGATCGCGCCCCCCTTCCTCGTCAACCGCGCCTGCATGTTCGGCACGGGGCAGATCCCCAAGCTCGAGCCGGACATGTACCGCCTCCCCGACGACGACCTCTTCCTCATCCCCACCGCCGAGGTCCCCGTCACGAACATCCACCGCGACGAGGTCCTGAAGGCGGAGCAGCTCCCCGTCCGCTACGCCGCCTACAGCGCCTGCTTCCGGCGCGAGGCCGGCGCCGCCGGCAAGGACACGCGCGGGCTC
>CAYUME010000272.1:0-6641 GCA_964445475.1 uncultured Planctomycetia bacterium | reverse complement strand
CGAGTAGCTGAAAGACCGGAAGTAGCGCCGGGAGGCGAAGGCGGCGCTGGAGCGGATGGATAAGGGCTGGTGAATCATGCGAGCACGCATCTTCTTGTCACTCCGTGCCCTGCTGGGCCGCACCTGGACGCCCCTTGCCGCCTTCCCTCTCCTCGTCGCGCCGCCCGCGGCCCCAGGGTTGGAGCAGAACGCTCTCCCCGATCCTGCCGCGGGGTACGATTGGAAGAAGACCGCCAGGCAGAAAACGCCCCTCGCATCGGGGGACGTCGAGAAGCTCGCCCGCGACAAGATCCTGGTGGGGCCGGAGTCCAACAAGCAGGTCTTCACCTCCTATATCGGGAGCGACCTTCCCGTCTTCATCACCTCGGACTCCCTGCTGAACGCCTTCCACGTCCTCTTCGAGGAGTCCGTCTTCAGGCTGGAACGGGAGAACGCGAAGCGGTTGCTTTCCCTCCTGAAAGCGCTGTGGGGCGTCCTGGATCAGCCCGGCGGACGGGTTCAGGGTAAACCGGCGTTGCTCGAATCCGCCCGCGCCCGGTCCCGCATCGTCCTCGGGACGGCGATCCGGCTCCTCGGCGATGAGCCGACACCGGTGGACGAGAAAACCGCAGCACAGATCCGCCAGGAGGCGGCACGCATTGAGGCGGCCACCGCCCGCATGAAGCCCGAGTGGTTCGGGCCTCCGACGGATGATCTCTTGGAGATCGACTACTCCCGTTATAGGCCTCGCGGATTTTATGCGCGCTCAGAGGTCCTCCAGCGCTACTTCCGGGCCGTGAGCTGGCTCCAGTCGATCCCCTTCCGCGTCGCCAGGGACGACGAATTGCTGGCGATCCTGCTGATGGGAGACGCCCTCAACCGGATGGCCGAGCCGGACCGGGCCGGTCTCCGGACGCTGGCCGCTTGCTATTCGCGGCTGGTCGGGACGGGCGACGACTGGGATCTGGCGAAAGCCGCGGACCGGACCCGCGACGGTTTGAAGCTCGACCTCGATGCGGGCGATCTGGGCCGGATGCGCCGGGAGCTGGAAACGGAGGGGCAAGACCGAGGCCGCCAGCCGCTCATCAATGACCAAGTGCGGTTTCCTCCGGGCGACCCCGCACGCGCCGCCGAGCCGAACTTCCGGATTCTCTCCGCCTATCGAACGCCGGACGCAATCCTCTTCCATCGCACCTGCGACATCCGCGAGGTCCCGGGCCGCCAGAGGGATCTCCCGTCAGGGCTCGAGGTGGCCGCCGCGCTGGGCTCCGACCTGGCGCGGGCGCGCCTGGTCTGCGCCGACAAGCAGAAGGTGTTGGCGATCCTGGATGCGAACAAGCCTCTCTTCGCCTCGCCGGGGATTTACTCCGAATACCTGCAATGTCTTGCCGTCCTGCTGGAGAAGCCGGAGCCTGGCGCGCCAGCCTTCCTGTCGGGCGAGCCGTGGGCGATCAAGAGCCTTCAGACCGCCCTCGGCGGCTGGGCCCAGCTCCGACATACGTGGTCCCTCCAATCCAAACGGTCAATCACCTATCAGTGCCTGTCGTTATCGCCTCCCGGTTTCGTCGAGCCGGTGCCCGGCTTCTTCTCCCGTATGGCGCGCCTGGTCGGGAAAACGGAGGGGATCCTGCGTGAAAGTGGGGTTTTCCAGCAGGACGATCGGGAGCTTGTCGCCGAGATTCGGGCGATGGCCAAGCTTCTCGGCAAGAAGGATCTCTTCGGGTCCGCCCAGGCTAGGAAAGAGCTCTCCGGCGACGAGCGGGCCTTGTTCGATCGCTGGTCTGAATTGGCGTGGACGGCGGTCACCCGGAAGATGAGAAAGGAACAGGACAAGACGAAATCGGTATCCGTCCATGCCGCCGAAGCGCTGGTTCGGCTGGCGGAGGCCCTCGAAAAAGGACAGGCGCCCGATGATCCCGCCGTGGCGCGCGAGTTCCGGAAGCGGCGCATGGATCTCGAGCCTCTATGGAAAAGCCTGTTCAAGATCTGTGGCCAGCTCGAGGCCCTGGCCCGGGAGCAGATCCACGGCGATCCGATCGGAGAGGACGGCCGCTGGTTCATCATTTCCTACGGCGAAGCATTGGCGCACATCATGCTGTACGGGGGCAACTCATACGTCAGGCCCGAAGACGACGCCTTCCGCATCGTGGACGTGCACGACAATCCGAATGTCCGGAAGAGTCTCGAGGTCGGCGTCGGGCGACCGCGCGCCCTGTACGTGCTGTATCCCTGGAAAGGCGGTGAGGTGCTCTGTCGCGGTGCCGTGATGCCGTATTACGAGTTCGCGCACCCGTCGCGCCTGACGGACGCGGAGTGGAAGGGCCTGCTGGATTCGAAGGAGCGGACCGCACAGCCGGAATGGATCCTTCCGATCCAGTCCAGCGTTTCTCCCACGCAGCCGCAGGAAAGGGAAGAGTCCAGCCGAACCCGATGAGCCTGTTGCGTCATAAGGTGTAGTATCTGACGCGGTCCGATTTGAGGCGTGTTGCGAGAGGGGAAACGAGCTATTCCAGGGGAGATTTTGATGCGGCCACCCCCGTACACAAAACATCCTCATTTCGCCTAATCCGCCTCCCTTCCAGACCTTGCGACCGCTCCCCCCGCCCGGCCCGCCTGTCCATCAATCACTGGGTTGCTGCTCGCCTCATTTCGGTGCATCCGCTCTTTTTTGCAACAGTTCGACCACCGCGTTCTTCCCGTTGGCCTTCGCGTGATCGACTGCCGTCTTCCCCTTCTTGTCCGTGGCGTTGACATCCGCCCCCTTGCCGAGAAGGTGCGCGACCACATCTTCCCGTCCGCGCTGCGCCGCGATCATGAGGGGCGTCAGCCCCTGGCCGTCCTTCGCGTTCGGGTCGGCGCCGTGCGCGAGCCAGCGCGGGATGTCCTCCGCCGGGCCGACGTCGACCGCCCGGTGCAGGCGCGTCTGGCCGCCGAGGTACGCCTTGTTGATGTCGCGGAAGGAGGGGGCCTTCGTATCGTCGGGATCGACCAGCTCGAAAGCCACGAGCCGCGTGATCCGGGTTTCCGTGTCAGACACGCGATACTGCTCGAAAAGCTGCCGGTCCCCCTGGAGCAGGGGGCCGTAGAAGAGGCGCCGGCCGTTGAGAAACGCCTCCAGGCGCCCCGCGTCCGCGATGATCCGCAGCACGTTGTCGCCTCCCAGCGTGAACCCGGCCAGCGGCGCCGGGCATGTCTGCTCGTCGTACAGGGAGGGGATCTTCGCGAATTGCAGGGTGATGCCGCGCCAGACCGTGAACGTGATCGTCAGGACGTTATGGCTCTTGTACCCCCGAACGGGGTCGTCGCCGTCGTACTGGCCGACACGAACCCGGAATTCCTTGAGATGGTTCTCTTCCTCGTCGAGGACGCGGCTGTGCAGGGCAAAATCAAGCTGGATTTCCAGGCTGTCCAGCGGCGGACCGAACGTCATGATCAGCCCGCTGTCGAAGTTCATCTTGTGCGTTTCGAAGGGATCTTTGGGGAGATGCGGGCGGCCCCCCGGCGGGCCGTACGGCTTTGCGCGCAGGAGGAGGTCGTCGCGCAGCTTGTTCCGCGCCGTCTCCGAGGGCGGGGGCGCGAGGCGTCGCTCCGGGGGCAGGGCCCGGTGCTCGTTGATCAGCTGCTCCATCACGGACCGCTGGGTCAACAAGGACGGTGTCATCTCCGGGAACCGCTCCAGCATCATGCACGCGGCCGGCAGCTTGTAGCTGTACAGGGCGGCATTCGCGAAGAGGTGCGCGATGTCGAAGCTCTTCGGGTCGGCCTGCAGCATCAGCCAGGCCTGGTCCATCACCGCGTCGTAGCGGGCCTGGGCGTAGGAGACATCCAGGACCGCGCGGTCCATCACCGGCCCCGTGCAGCCCGCTGCCGCGGCGCGTGCGAGGCAGGTCTCCGCGAGGTCGGGATCCCGGCCATATCGCGCCAGCGCCACGACCATTTCCCGGTCCCAGCGGGCGTTCCGATTCTTCCCCCGGAGATAGCGCAGCTCGGGCCGGTCGTAGGATACGGACCGGATCCCGATCTTGCCCGGCTGGATGTCTCCTTCCTTCCTCGTGCCGGCCGCCGTCTGCCAGGCGAGCAGCTGGGGCTCCTTCTTGCGCAGGGCATTGAACTGCCGGGGGGTCGTGACGGGGGTGCCGTCCACCTCCAGGATGAGGTCGCCGAAGACGATGCCCAGCCGGTCGGCGGTTCCACCCCGGGTGACGCCGACGACGCGCACGGCGCGGTCCGGCTCCCGGCTCTTTTCCAGGGCCGCCAGATCCAGCTCCTTCAGGGCCGCGGCGAACCGCGGGGCAAACGCCTCCTCGGCAAGGACCGTCCGGGGAGCCGGCTTCCCCTTCGGCGGTATCCAGTACATCGGGTCCTTCGGGTCGTCGATTGCCGACGGCTCCGCGATAGCCGCCGCGGGCAGAGTGGCGGCCAGCAGCAGGATCCCGAGGGCCTGTCGCGTCGCACCGGCGCGGTCTCTTCGCGTAATCGTGGCCATGCCTGCGACTCCTATCGGGGCCCCGACGGGCGGGGCGTTCCGGAACAACGCTCCAGCCGCTCCAGCGCGTCCGACAGCTCCCGCCTCTCGCGCCGGGTCGGCGCGCGGCGTGCCAGATCCGCCAGGATCCGGCACGCCTCCGGCTCGGACTGGGCGCTCCAGATCAGCGCCTGGATCGCCCGACAACGCCGAAGATCTTCCCCCGGCGGGATCGGCATCGGAACGGTGCCGCTGAGCTGCTTGAGAATCGGCTCGAGCCGCAGCTGGAGCTCCGCCGACGGATTCCCCTCCAGGACCCGGAGGAGGAGGGGCTCGACGGCCGAATCCATCTTGCGCAGCGCCGCCGCGGCCTTGTCGCGCGTTTCGAAATCGTCGCTGTCGAGGTCCGCGAGCAGCCTCTGCGCGCGCTCCTTTACGCCGTCGTCGATGCGCTCCTCGCGCAGCCGCGTCTCGAGGAAACGGGCGGCCGCCGCGCCGCCGGCCGCGATCCGTCCCTGCGCGGCCCAGGCCTTCGCGAGGTCCGCGCCTGACAGCGCGGCCCAGGCGTCCTCCATCGGGACGTCGGCCTTCGGGAGCGCCCGCAGCGCGCGCCGGACGGGCTCGACGTTCCAGAGGAGGATCGTCCCGTCCGGCATTGCCGCGGCCAGGACCCGCCCCTCCGACGTGAAGGCGAGGGCCACGGGGCCGGCCTCGGCCCCGCGAAGGAGCGCCAGCTCCGCTCCCGTCGCGGCATCCCAGAACCCGACGGCTCCGCCCGTCGTGGCGCCCGCAATGATCCGGCTGTCCGGCGCGAAGGCCACGCAGGGCTTACCGCCGTCGGGGCCGGACCGCGTTGCATGGCTCTTGCCCGTTGCCGTCTCCCAGAGACGGATCGTGCCATCCCTTCCCCCGGAGACCGCCATCCGTCCATCCGGCGAGACGGCCAGGCTTGCGACAGGCTGCTGGTGTCCCCGCATCGCGACCAGGCTCTTCCCGTTATCGAGGTCCACCACGTGCAGGGCGGAGGACGCTCCCCCCAGGATCACGCGCTGCCCGTCGGGTAGGAACGCCAAGGCGAGACTTGACGAGTCGGGCCCCAGGACCGCCTTGCTCGGGCTCCAGTTGTCTGTCTTCCAGATGCACAGCGAGATGTCCTCGTTGGTGTTGACCAACGTGCGGCCATCCGGGGAATAGGCGAGGGCCCTGACGGCGCCATGACCGAAGCAGAGCGGCTTCAGGGCACTGCCGGAGGATGCGGTCCAGAGATTGATCTGGTGGATGTCGTTGACGACGTACGCGAGAGACTGGCCGTCGGGGGCGAATGCGAGAGAGACCACGGGCCGCCCGGCGCGGGTGACCCAGCGGGTCTCGCCCCGGGCCATCTCCCAGAGACGAATCGTGCAGTCTGTCCCGCCCGAAGCGAGGTACCGGCCGTCGGCGGAGCCGGCGATGCAGAGCACCTCCCCATCATGTCCCGGGCTCGACTGGCGCTCCTTGCCGGAATCGGCATCCCAGAGCCGGACGGTATTGTCCCAGCCTGCCGAGGCGAGGGTCCGACCGTCCGGCGCGTACGCCAGGGAGGAGATGGCCCCGGCGTGTCCGGACAAGGGCTCCCGGACCTCGCCGGTGGCCGCATCCCACAGCCGGATCGTCCGGTCGCCGGCGCCCGAGGCCAGCGTCTTCCCGTCCGGCGAGAAGGCGACGGCCCGCACCTCGCGCCCGTGCCCGGACAGATTCTGGCTCTCGCGCCCCTCGGCAATGTCCCAGATCCGGGCCGTCTTGTCCTGGCTGCCCGAGGCGAGCGTCTTTCCGTCCGGCGAAAAGGCCACGGCAAGGACCGCGTGGTCGTGCCCCTTCAACGCAAGGCGCTCGCGGCGCTCCGCCACATCCCAGAGATGCACGAGCCGGTCCCTCGCCCCCACGGCCAGGGTCCGGCCATCCGGCGAAAAGGCGACGGCTTGGATGCGGTCCCCGATCGCGATCGGATCCCCGGACGCCGCGCCCGAGGCGGCATCCCAGAGTCGGACCGTCCCGTCATCGCTGCCGGAGGCGGCCAGCCGGCCGTCCGGCGCGACGGTCACGGCGTTGACGCGATCCCGGTGTCCCTCCAGCTTGAGCCGCTCCTTTCCCGACGCGATGTCCCAGATCCGCACGGTCTGATCCAGTCCTCCCGACACCACCGTAGCCCCGCCCGGCG
>CAYUME010000271.1:2356-6645 GCA_964445475.1 uncultured Planctomycetia bacterium | reverse complement strand
GGGGGGTGCGTGGCGGGGGCCCGCTCCGCCCCCCCGGGCCCCGCGACAGTCATTTCAACGACCGGATCTTGACGTTGCGGTACCAGACCGTCTGCCCGTGGTCCTGGAGCCCGATGTGGCCGACCTTGGCCATGTCCTTGTAGGCGGTGGTGAACTTGTTCTTCGTGCCGTCCGGGTTCTTGCCGGCCTCCGTCCACTGGTCGAGGTTCGTGTCGATGATCGTCTTGTCGTTGAGGACGATCGTGAGGAGGTTGCCCTTGAAGGTGACGACGTAGTGGTTCCACTCGCCGACCGGCTTCTCGGCGGCGACGGAGGGGGCGAGGCAGTCGTACATGGCGCCCATCTCGTGCTTGCCGGGCTTCCGGTCGGGGCCGTAGGAGCCGGAGACCTGGATCTCGATCGAGCCCTGGAGCCAGTTCTTCTCGCCCTCGGGCGACCGGAGGAAGAGCCCGCTGTTGCTGCCCTTCTCGACCTTGACCTCGAGGTCGAGCACGAAGTCGCCGAACGTCTCCTTCGTCCACAGGTTGCCGCACCCCTTCTCCCACGTCAGGACGCCGTCGACGATCTTCCACTTCGACGCCGCGGGATCCTGCCACGCGGACAGGTCCTTCCCGTCGAAGAGCGGGATCCACTTCGCCTCGGCCCTCGCCGTCCCCGCCATCGCCAGCGCCAGCACCGTCGCGCCCAGGATCGTCCGTTTCACGGCCGGCCTCCCTTCAATAGAGAACTCGCCACAAAGACACCCAAACGCGCCGAGACAACGGCACAACGGATTGTTTCACCACCGAAGACGCCGAAGGCGCCGAAACATCCCAACGGCTTATTCTCGTGCTATTGCGGCGGCCCGTACCGCGCCCCCAGCCCCGGCGCGATCGCCTTCCCGTGCGCCAGCAGCGCCTCGCGCTCCTCCGCCGCCAGCGGCTGGTACGCCCGGGCGAACCCGACGTTCTGCGTCGTCTGCTCGACGGAGAAGGGCCCGACGAGCGCAACGCCCACCCCCTCGAGGTCGAGGGCGTAGGCCAGCGCCTTCGGCATCCGTTCCGGCTCCGCCACGCACCCGACGCCCGCGTTCCGGTGGTTCCGGAAGCCCCCCTTGATCCCGACGTAGACCTTCATCGCGACCACCCCGCACCCCGCCTTCCGGGCGTGCGGCAGCACCGTCTCCTCGAAGTTGTACGTGTTCCGGTCCGCGTAGTTCAACACGCACTGCACGACGTCGATCTTCCCCGTCTCCAACATCCGCTGGTAGTGGGAGGACCGGCTGTGGCCGGTGATCCCGACGAATCGGGTCTTGCCGGCCTCCTTTTGCTGGAGGACGTACGCGAGCGCGCCGCCCGGCCCGAGGACCTTGTCGACGTTCCGGCTCCCGACGTTGTGGATGTGAAGGAGATCGACGTGGTCGGTCTTCAGGAGGCGCAGCGACTCCTCGAAGTGCTTCTGCGCCCCCTCGGCCGTGTCGGCGGAGACCTTCGTCGCGACGAAAAGGCCGTCGCGCCGCTTCGGGAGGACCTCGCCGAGCATCTCCTCGGCGAGGCCGTAGACGCGGGCGGTGTCGACGTAGGTGACGCCGCGATCGAGGGTCTCGGCGAAGATGCGGGCGCCGTCGGCGACCGGGAGGCGCGTCTCGCCGACGGGGGCGGTGCCGAGGCCGAGGAGGGTGACCTTCGCGCCGGTCTTCCCGAGGGCGCGGGTGGGCAGCCGGTCGGCGGACTGGCTGAAGACCAGCCGCGGGATCACGGCGACCCCGAGCCCGGCCCAGGCGGCGCGACGGAGGACGTCGCGGCGGGTGGCGGATCGTGTCATGGAGGCTCCTTCCTGTCGTCGCGGAAGCGCGCGGCGCCCTCCGAGCGCACGGAACCGGCTCGGCAGAAGCCTCGCCCTCCCCTTCCCAATGCCCGCCGGGCGTCGGTCCTGTCGGCCGAACCGCCCGCGTGCATCCCGGACGGGCGGCCTACGCCCCCTCCCGCGCCGCCTTCATGAGCTCCCGGAAGCACCGCGCCGCCTCCGCGGCCTGGCCCTTCGGCTCCCCGCCGCGCTCGAGCTCCCGGTACGCCTTCAGGAACGGCGCGAAGCCGCACCACGTCGTCTGGACCATCCCGAGCGCCCGCGCGGCGACGGTCTTGTCCTCGCCGGACCGGAGCGACCGGATGTGCGCCAGCTGCCCCAGCGCCACGTCCGTCTTCCGCCACGGGCACGCCACGACCGCGAACCCCTTCTCCGCGAAGAAGCGGGGCGTCTCGTGCGCCTTCTCGTAGTGCCAGTCGCAGATCACGACGTCCTTCGGGATCGCGTCGAGGGCCGCGTGCGTCCCGTTGGTCGCCGCCTCCCACGACCCGATCCGCGTCGCCTTCCCGTCGAGCAGCCGGTCCCCCCACAGCCACGTCCGGCAGCCGAGCGACTTCAGGTGGTCGCGCAGGGCCTTCACCTCCCCCGCGAAGAGCGCCGCGGGGTCCTTCCCCCTGCAGCGCGGGCAGCCGGGGTCGGCCAGGACGAAGACCTCGTCCATCCCGACGTGGAAGTCCTTCGCCTCGAAAGCCGCGGCCAGCTCGGAGAGGAGCGCGAAAAGGACCGGGTGGACCTCCGGGTGGAGCGGGCAGTAGCTTCGGCAGTAGCTGAAGAAGGCCGGGTCGTCCGGCTTCGCCCCCTTCTGGTAGGCCTTCTTCGGCGTCTCGTCGAATTCGGGGTGCTTCTGGAGGAGCCGCCCGGTCGATTCCGCCCAGGACTGGTGGCCCAGGCAGTTGACCTGGGGGACGAGGACGACGCCGGCCTCCCGGCAGGCCCGGACGATCTGCCGGACGTCCTCCTGGCCGAGGGCCGACGGGTCGGCGAACTCCGGGCGCGAGGTGAAATTGAATCCGAAGTTGATCTCCAGGACGAGCGTGTTGACGCCCTCCTTCGGGAGGGTCTCCCGGATGAAGGCGAGGGCGTCGGGGAGGTCCTTTTTCGCGGGGGCGAAGGTGTGGAGGCCGCGGACGGGAACGGGGACCGCCGCGGCGGGCGCGGTCTCCGCGACGGACGCTCCCGCGCACGCCCCCAGGAGGATCGCCAACGCCCGGACGCGGGCGCCGCACAGGCAGGGACCCGCCATGACGCGCCTCCCGACTCGACCCGCGGCTCACGGCTTCCGGTGCCACCCCGCCTGATGGAGCAGGGCCATCACGACGGCGGCGGCGGCCGCCGCCCCCGCGCTCCAGACGGGGACGAGCGTCACGTCCGAGGTCCGGCTCCCCAGCCATTCGACCAGCACGTACGCCACGGCCATGAAGCCGTAGCCGGCGGCGGCCGCCGCCCGGAAGACCTCCATCCCGGCGTAGAGCCCGACGCCGCCCACCACCACGACCGGGACCGTGACGAACACGACGGAGGCGATCCCGCGCTCGAAGGCCGCGGAGCCCCGAAAGGGGAGGAGGATCAGCCCGACCAGGCTCGGGAGCAGGACGCCCAGGCAGACGACCCACCAGACCGCCTTGGCGGAGGCGCGGTCGTCCGCCGCGCCCGTTTCGTCGTCAGGTTCCGCCATGGCCTCGCGCGCCTCCGTCCGCCTCGACCCCCGGCCGCCGGGGAGGAAGTATAGCACACGCGGCCGCCGGCGCCACTGGGAGTCGCGGAGACAAAAGCACCGCCGCGGGCTTCGGGACGGCGGCGGACGGTCGCGCCATCTCTCCTTTTCCTCCCCTCCGCATCCCCCGGCGATTAGACTACGCGGCCATGAAGGCCCGGGACCCGGAAGCCGCGCGGCTGGAGACGGACTACCTCGAACGCCTGGCGGCGCTTTTGGCCGGGCGCGAGGCGGACGAGGCGACGGACCTCTACCTGGACGCCAAGGAGCGCATCGAGTCGTCGCTCGCGTCGCGGCCGGGGGAGCCGGTCTCGCTCGTCCAGATGGCCTCCGTGCTCGAGCGCCTCGGGCCGCCGGATGCGTTCGTCGCGGGCGCCGGGACGGGGTCGGACCGGGAGGTGGTCCCGCCTCCCCTGCCGGCCGCCGGCCCGCCGGTCGTCCCGCCCGGCCCCGTGCGCGCCGGCCCGGACCTCGAACCGGACGCGCCGCCCTCCGCGCCCGCGGAGGACCTTCACGGCCTGGTCGCCCGGTATTTCGAAAGGACCCGGCGCTACTCCCGGAAACGGTTCATCCTCGAGATGGCCCTGCTGGCCTTCCCCCTGAAGATCCTGCTGGCCGTGCTCTGGGCCGTGGTCGGCGGGCATTCGGGCCCGAGCACGACGGAGTTCGCCGCCCTGAACGGCGGGTTCAACCAGTTCATCAATGCCTGCGTGATGGCGCCGCTCCAGGA
>CAYUME010000271.1:0-2346 GCA_964445475.1 uncultured Planctomycetia bacterium | reverse complement strand
TGGTGGGCGGGAGGGATGAGCCGAGCACGACCGAAGTGCTCGACCGTCAGCTCGGCGGGTTCCAGCTCTTCGTCAACGCCTGCGTGTTCGCGCCGCTCCTGGAGACGCTGATCGGCCAGTGGCTGCCGCTCTGGATCGCCTCGTGGTTCACGCGGAAGACGGCCTGGCGGGTGGCCTTCAGCGCCGTCGCCTTCAGCGCCATGCACCTCTACGTCGGCTTCACCGGGTTCCTGAGCACCCTCCCGCCGGGGATCTTCCTCGCCTGGAGCTTCGCCCTGAAGCGGGAACGGTCGCGCTGGGAGGCGTACTGGGTGACCAGCGCGATCCACGCCCTCCACAACTTCGTCGCCCTCTTCTTCTTTTATGCGTCCACGTGATCCGTCCATTGCCCGGGAGGCTCCCATGCGCACACCGGTCGCCCTCGCCCTCCTCCCCCTGCTGATCACGCCGTCCTGCGGGGCGCCCGGAAGCCCGGCGGCTCCGCTTCCAAAAGGCGACGGCTGGCACTCCCTGTTCAACGGCCGGGACCTCGCCGGTTGGACCGTGAAGTGCAAGCCCGCCGACCGCGAGAAGGGCTTCTGGCGCGTCGAGAACGGGGCGATCGTCGCCAACTCGATGGGGCAGAAGGGCCACCACTACGTCTGGCTCGTCTCCGACCGGGAGGTCGCCGACTTCGCCCTCCGCCTGAAGTTCCAGGCCTACAAGCGGTCCCCCGGCAACAGCGGCATCCAGATCCGCAGCCGCTACGACGACGCCGCCGGCTGGCTCGACGGCCCCCAGATCGACATCCATCCCCCGCAGCCCTGGCGGACGGGCATGATGTGGGACGAGACCCGCGGCGTCCAGCGCTGGATCTTCCCCAACGTCCCCAAGGGCAAGTGGGTGGACGAGTCGATGTCGGTCCCCGCCCGCGTCTTCCGCCACGCCGACACGGAGGACGTCTGGAACGACCTGGAAATCACCGCGAAGGGGCTGCGCGTCGAGGCGGTCCTCAACGGCGTGAAGATCACCGACCTCCGCGGCGAGGGGATCCTGGACGACGAGTCGCACCGGAAGCGGAACGTCGGCGTGAAAGGCCATATCGCCCTCCAGATCCACTCCGGCGACCAGCTGGAGATCCGGTTCAAGGACCTCGCGCTCCGGGATCTGGCGCCCTGACCGGGCCTCATTTTCCCATTAATGCCGGGCCCCCCGCCGGGAAAGAATAGCATGGAAGTCGACGCGCTCTGGGCCCAGGGCGTCATCGAGCAGAACCGCCGGTGGCTGCTCGCCTACGTCTACACGATCGTGGGCGAAGCGGCGGCGGCGGAGGACATCGTCCAGGACGTCTTCTCGATCGCCTACGCGAAGCGGGCCGAGTTCCGGACGGGGGAGCCCTTCGGGGCGTGGCTCCGGGGGATCGCGCGAAACGTGGCGCTCCGCCATCTCGAGCGCCGCTCCCGCGCCCCGATCCTCCTCGGGACCGACACCGCCGCCTGGGAGGCCTTCGACCGCCGGGCCGCCGCCCTCGAACAGGCCCAGCTCGACCCCGGCTTCGAAGGGGACCGCCTCGACGCCCTCCGGGCGTGCCTGGAGACCCTCGCCGACAAGGCCCGCCGCCTGCTCGTCGGCCGCTACCGCGAGGGCCTCTCCTTCCCCGCCCTCGGCCGCCTCTGCGGCCTCACCACCGCCTCCGTGCCGGTGGTCCTCCACCGCGCGCGGATGACGCTCGGGGAGTGCATCCGGAAGAAGACGGCTCCTTGACGGCGAACCCGAAAGCGACCGAGTACAAGGACGCGAGCCCCATGCGGCCTGACGAACGGGACACGCTCATCCTGCGGCACCTGGACGGCGGGCTGGACGACGGCGACGCCGCCCGGCTGCGGGAGCACCTCCGTCTCCACCCGGAGGAGGCCGCGCGCCTGGTCGAGCTCGGCGACGAGGAGCTCCTCCTGCGCGAAGGGCTCCGGGAGACGGCCGGGTCGCGCCGCACCCTCCCCGCCGTGAGGCTCCGGCCGACCCGCGCGCACGCCTCCCCCGTCCTCCGCCTCCTGCCCCTGGCCGCCGCCGCGGCCCTCCTCCTCGCCGTGGCCTACGTCCTCCTCGACGCGACCGCGCGGCGCCCGGACACGGCCCCGCCTCCCGAGCCGCCGCGCGTGGCGACGCTCGAGTCGGTGACCGGCGAAGCGGACCTCGTGCGGGACAGCCGGCGCGCGGCGCCGACCCCCGGCGGCGCGCTCCGCGCCGGCGACATCCTCGCCACCGGCGCGGACGCCGCGGCGGTGGTCCGGCACGCGGACGGGACCGTGACGACGCTCGGCGGGAACGGCTCGCTCCGGGTCGGCGCCGACGCACCCGGCAAGCGCC
>CAYUME010000270.1:0-6662 GCA_964445475.1 uncultured Planctomycetia bacterium | reverse complement strand
TCGACCGTCTCGGTCCGCGAGGTCCCGTTCGCGGAGGCGCTCGACAAGGCCCTCGCGGCAGCCGGGCTCCACTGGAGGCTCATCGACGGCGGCCTCCACGTCGGACAACTCGAGGACCTGGCGCGATAGCCCCTCGCCCCCGCCGGCTCACCCCCCGTGTATGGGAGGGCCGGTTCGGCACCCCGAGTGCCGTCTCTCACGAGGCCGAACAACCCCGATGACACGGGGTCTCGGGCGATCGGGAAGGGGTCGCCGCCGTCCATCACGCCGCGTCCATCGGCGGACCAACCCCTCCCACGCCGGCCTCGCCCGCGGTCCTCGGCCGGAGATCGCTCCCCGCCGCTTGACCGCCGCCCCCCGCCGCGCTAGGCTGTCCTCCGCCGTCGCGCCCCGCGGAGCCGCCGCCCCATGTATCACCCGCTGCGCATCGCCCTGGCGACCCTCCTCATCGCCGCCTCCCCTCGCCCCGTTGCGCAGGCCGGGGAACCCGCGCCGCCGGCCGCGACCGCCGCCCCCGGCACGATCTTCTCGAAGGCCCTGACGACGCTCGTGTATCTCGTCGAGCCGCCCCCCAGCGCCCCGACGACGACGCTCACCCTGCGGCTGACGGTCACGAAAGCCGACGGCCTTCCGAAGGAGATCCTCGGCCGCACGGCGACGGTCGCCTTCCAGGCCCCCGACCGACTCCGCGTCGAGGCCGAGGTCGAGGGGATGCGGCTCGCGATCGGCCGCGTCGGCTCCCGGCTCTGGATCCACGCCCCCGACAAGAAGCTCTGCCTGGTCGTCTCGCCCGACGTCCCCCGCTTCGCCGCCGCGCCCGACGCGCCGGACGGCACCCGCCTGGCCCCGTTCGCGTTTCCGCTCTCGAAGGCCCAGGTTGCCGCGTGGTTCCTCCTCCTGAAGGCGGAGGCGCTGCCCGACGAGACGATCGGCGGCGTCCCCTGCCAAGGCGTCGCCCTCGCGTCCCTCCAGCAGGATCCATCCTCGCCCCTCCGTTTCGACGGCCGCGCGCGGCTCTGGATCCGCGAGACCGACCGCCTGCCCGCCCGCGTCGGATTCGTCGACGGAAAAGGGCTCGACATCCAGATCGACCTCACGGAGGTCTCGCGTGACGTGCCTTGGCCGGACGCGCGCTGGAAGCCCCCCGCCGGGGCCGGGGACAAGATCGAGACGGTCGCGCTCTCCCACCTGACGCGGTTCCTCGACGCGCTTGTCAGCCACCTGACCGATCCGCCGGTCCCGACGCTCGGCCCCGCGACCGGCGAGCGGAGGATCGTCGCGACCGAAGGGAAAGGGCGCCTCGAGCTCATCGAGGGCACGCGCGTCCTCTTCCTCGAAGGAACGCCCGAGGAGATGGGCCGCCAGCACGGGACGCTCCTCCGGCGCGAGGTCCGCGAGGTCCTCGGGCGGATCCTCTACGGCATCGGCGTGGGCAGCTCCTTCCCGAAGGGCCGCTGGTTCTTCGGCGAGATCGAGACGGCCCAGCGCCGCCTCCGTCCGTTCGTCTCCGAGCGCCACGTCCGCGAGTGCGACGCCCTCGCCGACGCCGCGGGCCTCGACCGCGAGGAGGTGCGCCTGGCCAACTTCTTCCCCGAGCTCTTCCACTGCAGCGGCTTCGCGGTCGCCGGCGCTGCGACCGCGGAGGGGCGTCTCTACCACGGCCGCATCCTCGACTACCTCCGCGGCGTCGGCCTCGAACGGTGCCCCGTCGTCATCGTCTGCCGCCCCGACGAGGGGCACGCCTGGGTCAACGTCAGCTACGCCGGATTCATCGGTACGGTCACCGCCATGAACGAGAAAGGCGTCGCGATCGGCGAGATGGGCGGACGGGGGGAGGGGCACTGGGACGGCAAACCGATGGCCCAGCTCGTCCGGGAGGTCGCCGAGCGGGCGGCAACCCTCGACGAGGCGGTGGCCATCATGAGGAAGGGGCCGCGGACGTGCGAGTACTATTATGTGATCTCGGACGGCAAGACGCGGCGCGCCGTCGGCGTGGCCGCCACCCCGGACCGGTTCGAGACGGTCGGCCCGGGCGAGGCGCACCCCCTCCTCCCCCACGCCGTGAAGGACGCCGTCCTGCTCTCGGCGGGCGACCGGTACGAGGAGCTGGTGCGGCGGGTGAAGGCGGGACACGGGACGATCGACGCGGCGGCGGCGCGCGACCTCATGCGACGCCCGGTCGCCATGGCCTCCAACATCCACTCCGTCCTCTTCGCCCCGGAAACGCTGGAGCTCTGGGTGGCGAACGCCGACGCCGCGAACGTCGCCAGCCACTGCCGGTACACGCGATACGACCTGCGCGCACTGCTGGAGCGGCCGGCCGCCGCAACACCCCCGTCCCCCCGCTGATCCCCCGCCCAATCCGTCTTCATCCATTCTGTATATTAATGTACATACGTATGTACATTAATATACAGAATAAGGGCGCGGTGAGGGAAGGGCGGCCAGGCCGTAGGGACTGCCGCGCAACGAGCGTTCGATCGCGCTCCGCCATCGTGTCCGGGACCGGCGCCCCCTCCCGCCGGGCCCGGTCGCGATCCCGGGGACGCGGCATCGGTTGCCGCGAAGGCCCGGGGCTCGACGGGCCCCTCGCCGCCCCACGGCGAGCCTGCCCGGATTTTCCCGGTAAAAAAGACCGGCAGAATTCTCAAGCCTTCCGGCGGATTTCACATTCCTCGAAGCCGCCAGCGCTGCTATGCTGCCGGCCATGACGACACGCAGGCCCCCCCATGACGCCGTCGGCCTCGTCGGCTTGGGCCTCATGGGCAGCGCCCTGGCGGAGCGGCTCCTCGCCTCCGGCCACGCGGTCCTCGGATACGACATCGACCCCGCCCGGCGGGACGC
The DNA here is from genome assembly GCA_964445475.1 of uncultured Planctomycetia bacterium. Lineage (GTDB taxonomy): Bacteria > Planctomycetota > MHYJ01 > CAYUME01 > CAYUME01 > CAYUME01. Next base: position 3,818 of record CAYUME010000270.1, on the reverse strand, counting down.
CCTCCGGAAGCGGGGCGGCCGGTCGGCCTCGTGCGCCGCTGCCGTCGCGGCGGCCTGCCGCCACCTCCTCCTGAGCCTCCCCGACGGACGCGTCGCCCGGTCCGTGATGCGGGCGATGGGAGCTGCACCCCTGGCCGGGCGCCTCGTGATCGACACGACGACGGGCAGCCCGCGCGAGGCGGCGGAGGCGGGACGCCGGCTGGCGGCGCGCGGCGCGGCCTACCTCGACGCCACGATCTCGGGGAACAGCGACCAGGTCCGGAAACGGGAGGTCGTGGTCCTGGCGGGCGGCCCGCCGGACGCCTTCGGCGCCTGCCGGGACCTCTTCGACGCCTTCGCCCGAGAGGCCTTCCACCTCGGCCCGTGGGGCCGCGGGGCGGAGATGAAGCTGGTCACGAACCTCGTCCTCGGCCTGAACCGCGCCGTCCTCGCCGAGGGGCTCGCCTTCGCGGCAGCGCTCGGCTTCGCGCCCTCGCAGGCCCTGGCCGTCCTCCGCGCCAGCCCCGCCTACTCCCGCTCCATGGACGTCAAGGGCGACAAGATGGTGCGCGGCGATTTCACGCCCGCCGCCCGGCTTTCGCAGCACCGGAAGGACGTCGAGCTGATCCTCGCGGCCGGCCGCCGGGCGCGCGCGCGCCTGCCGCTGAGCCGGGCGCACCGGGGGATCCTCCGGCAGGCCGAGGCCGCGGGCCTGGGCAAGCTGGATAACAGCGCCATCCTTCGCGTCCTGGGAAGGAAGACATGACCATCTCCTTCGCGCGCCTGGTCGACGCGGAGCCCTCGCCGGAGGCGCGTCGCCTCTTCTGGCATGTCCTCTCGATCGGGCGAGTCTCCCGCGACGAGCCGGAGCGGCATGCCGCCCTCGACAAGCCCGGCGCCTTCCTCTTCCGGGTCTGCTCGGGAAAGGGAACCCTCCATGTCGACGACCGCGTCTGGCGGCTCGACCCCGGCCCGCGCTGCTGGATGATCGACCTCGCCCGTCCTCGCGTCTATATGCCCGATCCGGGGCAGCGCCTGGTGACGGACGGCGTGCGCTTCGGCGGACCCGACCTCCCGCTCTGGCTCGAGATCCTCGGGAGCGGCGGCGCCTTCGCCGGATCCCCCCGGGACTTCGAGGGGATCCGGCGGGCCCAACGGCGCCTGGGAATCCTCATCCGGCGGCGTCCGAAGGGGTGGGAATGGGAGGTCCACCTGGCCCTGACGCGGATGCTGGGACTGCTGCTGCGCGCACGGGGGATCCTCCCGGTCCCGCCCGCGGCCGTCCCCCCTCCCGTCGCCCGCGTCCTCGACGCCGTCTGGGGCGCCCCCCGTCGACGCTGGCGCGCGCGGGAGCTGGCCGCGGTCGCCCGCGTCAGCTACTCCGTCCTGCGCGAGCGGTTCAAGGCCGCCCGCCAGGAGACGCTCCACGACTTCCTGCACCGGACGCGGCTCGACCAGGCGCGACTCCTCCTCGGCGACCCCCGGCTTGCCGTCAAGGAGGTCGCCCGCCGCCTCGACTTCCCCAGCGAGTACGCCTTCAGCCACTACTTCCAGTACGCCACGGGGACCAGCCCGAGTGCCTTCCGGCGGAGGTCCCGGCCATGACGACGCGGCCCGCGAACCGCCGGATCGGCGGATGGGCGGTGTGGGCCCTGCTCGCGATGCCGGCTTCCGCCGCGGCCGCCGACCGCGCCATCCCCACCTTCCATTGCATGTCGCTCGAATGGGACCGCGCCGACGGCAGCCCCGGGCGGACGTGCGCCGTGCGGTACCGCGCGAAGGGGACGGCGGACTGGAAGACGGGACACCCGCTCTGGTGGGACGGTGTCGAAAAGCAGTACCGCGGCTCCGTGGTGGGCCTTGCGGAGGGGACCGCCTACGAGTTCGCGCTCAGCCTGCCCGGGGGTCCCCCCACGGTGCTCAAGGGCGTCACGTGGGACGGGAACTTCCCGATCGCAAAGACCGTCACGCTGCCGGCCGGGACCCTCCGGGAGCCGATCGTCCTCGCCGAGGGCGGATCGGCCGCGGCCGGCTACGTGCTCTACCGGGCCCACCCCAACGGCACGACCGTGGACGTCGCCGACGCGGCGGACACGTGCGCGGAGATCCGGGCGGGCCGGGTCATCCTGCGGGGCGTGACGCTGCGCGGCGCCCGGATCCACGGCCTGCGCATCGGGAACGTCCGGGATGTCGTGATCGAGGGGTGCGACGTCTCCGGCTGGGGCCGGAAGCACCCGGCCAGCTCGCCAGCGCTGCCGCTGCAGGTCCAGCTCGACAGCGGCATCTGTTCCGAGGGGGACGACGTCGAGCGGATCGTCATCCAGGGAAACCGGATCCATCATCCGCGCCACACCGCCAACGACTGGACGCAGCCCTCGCCGCATTTCAAGAGCAACCACCCCCAGGGCGCCAAGGCGGTCTATTTCAGGCCGCCCACCCGCGGCAACCACGTCATCCGGTTCAACGAGTTCTTCGGCGACGACGCCCACCTCTTCAATGACGTCCTTTTCGAGTCCGTCGGCGGCGCGCGCCCCTCGCCGGGAAACGGCCTGGTGCGCGACAGCGACATCCACGGCAACGTGATCGCCGACTGCACCGACGACGGCCTGGAGATCGAGCGCGGCACGCGCAACGTCCGGGTCTGGGGCAACCTCTTCGACCGCGCCGGCATCAAGACGATCTGCTCGATGCCGTGGCACGGCCCGTACTACGTCTTCCGCAATGTCGTGGTGCGGCACTACGTCCCGGCGGAACCGGAACGGCTGCCGAACCAGTTCTGCTTCCCGGAGATGCGGGCCTGCTTCCTCATCGGCGTGGGCCGGGGGCCCAACGGCACCGCCACCGGCCCGGAAGAGCGCGGGATGGGATACGTCTACCACAACACCGTCTTCGGCCCGCCGGGCCAGGCGATGACGTTCGTCCTCCAGCCGCCGTCGAAGCCCGGCAGCGGGTCCCCGCCGGTGGAAGGCGACGACTGGGCGACCCTTCGGAACAACATCTGGGTGACCGAGCCGTTCCGGCTGAAGGAAAACGCGGCGCTGCACCGGTGGGGCAGCACGCGGCCGTTCATGGACCACGACCTCGTGAACGGCGCGGTGTCGAGTCCCGCGGCGGCCGGCCCGCACCTGCTCCGGGGACTGCCGGTCTTCCAGGCCGGGAGCTTCGCCGAGGCGGCGTGCGCGCGCGACGCCCGGCTGGCGCCGGGCAGCCCCGGAATCGACGCCGGCGTGGCGATCCCGAACTTCAACGACGGATTCTCCGGCCGCGCCCCGGACTGCGGCGCGATCGAGCTCGGCGCCCCCCCCCTCGTCGCGGGGGTCTCCCTCTGGACGCCGCGCGGCGCGGAGCGGGCACCGTCCCCCCGTTGAGGAAGAAGCGCGGATGCCCCCGAGCGTTGGTGAGCCCCCGGCCCCCGCCCCGCTCTCCCGCGCCGCGCGCGTCGCGGTCCTCCTGGCCGCCTTCGCCGGCCTCCTCTTCGACGGCGTCGAGGTCGGCCGGATGCCCGTCGCCAGCCTCTCGATCACGAAGAGCCTCATGGGGGCGGACTACACGCCGACGGCGGGGGGCGAGTGGTTCGCGCTCTACACGGCGGCGCTCATGCTCGGGGCCGCGGCCGGCGGCATCGTGCTGGGCGCCCTCGGCGACCGGATCGGGCGGACGCGGGCGATGGGGATCAGCATCCTCGCCTACGCGCTCTTCGCCGGCCTGGGCGCCTGGGTGCGGACGCAGGAGGAGATGCTGGCGCTCCGCTTCGGCGTGGGACTGGGCCTCGGGGGGATGTGGCCGAACGGCGTCTCGCTGGTCTTCGAGTGCTGGCCGCGCGCGTCGCGGCCCCTCGT
>CAYUME010000269.1:0-6671 GCA_964445475.1 uncultured Planctomycetia bacterium | reverse complement strand
TGCCGGCTGTTGCCCGTCGTCGTGGCGCTGCTGGCCGGGGCCGGCGGCGCCGTCGCGGAGGACGCGGCCGCGACGCTGGCGCGCCTGGACGACGCGCTGAAGAAGGTCGCCCCCTTCGCCTACGGCGGCGACGCGGGGGTGCTCGGCCAGACCGAGGAGATCGTCGTCGCCTCGGTCAAGGACGCAGCGCTGCGGGACGGCGTCGAGCAGCGCCTTCTTGGCGCCCTCGCGGCGTCGACGACGCCGGACGCGAAGGAGTTCCTCTGCCGCATGCTCTTCCTCGTCGGGACGTCGAAGTCGATCCCGGCCCTGGAGCCCCTCCTGTCGGATCCCGCCGCCTCGCACATGGCGCGGTTCGTCGTCGGGCGGCTGGAGGATCCGGCGGCCGACGCGGCGCTTCTTCGCGCCCTGGGGAAAGTGACGGGCAAGACGCAGCTGGGGATCGTCAACACCCTGGCGAGCCGACGGTGCCTCGAGGCCCTGCCCGAGTTCGTCAAGATGATGCGGTCCACGGACCCGCTTCGGATCGAGACGGCAGCGGACGCGCTCGCGTGCCTCGGCACCGTCGAGGCCGCCCGGGCCCTGGATGCCGCGCTCGAGACGGTCCCCCGGTCCGCGCGCGAGGGCGTGGAGCACGCCCGGTTGCGCTGCGCCGACCGGCTGCTCGCCGACGGGAAGGGAGCCGAGGCGGCGCGGATCTTCGAGTCCCTCAAGTCCGTGCCGGGGAAACGGTTCAAGCTGGCCGTCCTGCGGGGCCTCGTGATGGCGAAGGGGGACGCCGGGGCGGAGCCGCTCCTGGCGGCCCTCAAGGGCGACGACGCGGAGCTGCAGCGATCGGCCGCGGCGCTCGCCGGCCCGGCCTCGGCGGGGGCGGCGAAGGCCGCCGCGGACGCCGTGCCGTCGCTCGCCCCGGATCTGCAGGCGCTGGTGGTGCGGGCGCTCGGTCTTCGCGCGGACGCCGTCGGGGCGGAGGCCGCGGCGAAGGCCGCCGCGAGCGCGGACGATTCGGTGCGCGTCGTGGCCCTTGAGGCGCTCGGCGCCATCGGGCGGGCTGACTCCGTCGACCTCCTCCTGAAGGCGGCGGCCACGAAGGACGGTTTCGAGCGCCAGCTGCCGCGAGCGAGCCGCGACCGGCTCCGGGGCGACGGGGTGGCGGCGGCCCTCCGGAAGGCGGCGGGGGGCGACGACGCGAAGGTCCGGGCCGAGGCGATCCGCGCCCTCGGCGCGCAGGCCGGGCCGGACGAGGCCGGGCCTCTTCTGGACCTCGCCGCGGCGCCGAAGGATCCGGCCGATCGCGAGGCGGCCGTTCAGGCGGCCGGCGCGGTGCTGCAGCGGATATCGGACCCGGCGAAGCGGGCCGCACCCCTCCTCGCCGCGATCGACCGGGCGCCCGCCGACGCCAAGCCCGCCCTGGTCCGGATGCTCGCGGTGGCCGGGACGCCTGCGGCGCTCGAGGCCGCCCGGGCGGCGCTGAAGGGCCCCGATGCGGCTGCGCAGGCGGCCGCCGTCGAGGCCCTCGCCGCGTGGCCCGACCCGGCGCCGGCAGAGGACCTGCTCCAGGCGGCGAAGGCGGCGTCCGATCCCGCGCGGAAATCAGCCGCCCTCAAGGGATTCATCCGCCTGGCGGGGATGTCGGAGAAGCCGGTGGCGCTCTTCCTGCGCGCGATGGAGCTGGCCCGTACGCCAGAGGACAAGCGGGGGATCCTTGCCGGGCTCGGCGAGGCGCGCGCCGTCGAGGCCCTGGCCCTTGTCGAGTCCAGCCTGAAGGACGCGTCGCTCCAACCGGAGGCCGCCGCGGCCGCCGTCCGGCTCGCCGACAAGCTGCGGGAGTCCGACGCCGCGAAGGCGAAGGCCCTGGTCCAGGCCGCGCTTGCCGCCACAAAGGACCGGGGCGTGGAGGAGCTGGCCCGGGCGGTCCTCTACGAGATGGACAAGTTCGAGGGGTTTGTCCGGACCTGGGTCGGGTCGGGGCCCTACAAGACGGAGGGCAAGAGCGCGAAGGAGATCTTCGACATCGCCTACCCGCCGGAGGCGGGCGACGGGAAGGGGGCGACGTGGCGGCCCCTCCCCGCCCACGCTGTCAGCGAGTGGCAGGTCGACTTCGCCGCCTGCTTCGGCGGGAGCGACAACACGACGGGGTACGTCAAGACGCGGGTCTTTGCCCCCGCCGCGATGGACGTCCAGCTCGAGCTGGGCAGCGACGACTCGATCAAGGTCTGGGTCAACGGCAAGGGGGTGCACGCCAACAACTGCGACCGCGGGTGCTCCCCGAAGCAGGACATCGCGAAGGCGAGCCTGCAGAACGGGTGGAACGACCTGATGCTCAAGGTGACCAACAACGGCGGCGGGTGGGGCGGCTGCTGCCGCATCCGCAAGCCGGACGGGGGCCCGCTCGAGGGGCTGAAGTACGAGGCGAAGTGACCGCGATCGATGTCGGGTGACCGGGTCGGGAGGAGGAGACGATGACACGGCGTCGGATCGGGGTGGCGGCGGTGCTCCTGGCGGAGGCCGGATCCGGGGCGGGCGCCGCCCCCAAGCCCGAGGAGGTCGAGAAGATCCGGGCTGCCGTGCCGAAGGAGGCGACGGCCAGGCCGGCCGCGCCGCGCCGGATGCTGGTCCTTTCCTACCAGAGCCACGACGACGGCCGGTTCGCCGGGGAGGCGGCGCTCGCGATCATGGCCGAGCAGACGAAGGCCTTCACCGTGGAGTTCGTCCGCGACCCGAAGGCCCTTCCCGAGACGGTCCTGCCCGATCGCCTGAAGCCGTATGACGCCGTCTGCGTCAACAACTTCACGGGCGGCGGCGGCAACGCGACCAACGGGAAGACGCTGGTGGAGAATCTCGACGCGTACGTCCAGGCCGGCGGCGGCCTGGTCGGGATCCACGCGGCCACGGACAACCGCTTCGGGGAGATCTTCGGCGGATTCTTCGAGGCCGATGCGACGCCCAGCGCGAAGCTCGACCCGAAGCCCGTGCCGGCCCTGGTCCCGGAGGGGGAGACGGCGGTGAAAGGGAAGTGACGGGGTTCCGGGGCGGGGCGGGCGGACTGCGATGACGACGGCCGCCGGGGCGAGAGCGCCGGCGGCCGTTTTGCTGCCGGGCGGGCCGGGGGACGTCGCCCATTCCGGGGTTGACGTCCCGCGTCCCTTCGCGCTTAATGGCGTCCGCGGGATCCCGTTGCGGGCGGATTCCCGCCTGCGCGACCCCGATCGCATCCCGGGGCGCGGAGTGGAAGGCGATCCCGCGCGCCAACGCCCATGCCGATCGCGCCGAGCGTTCCTGACCTCGCGTGGCGTCCCCCGGGCGTGCCCGTTTCCCTTGCGTCTGTTTCCCCTCCCGGGCCGGATTCCGCTCCGTCCGCCCCGTTCCCCACGGGGCTCCTGACGGCCTTCTCCCTTTCCGTGCTGCTCCTGGTCCTCTGGGGGGTCCGCCAGTTCCGGACCGCCCGGCGGCGGACGCGGGAGGCCGAGGTGGCCAATCGCGGCCTCCTTGACGAGGTCGCGGACCACCACCGTACGATGGAGCAGCTCACCCAGCACGCCTCGGAGCTGGAGCGGACGCTCGGCTCGATGAGGACGGAGGCGCGCATCGTCTTCTCCCTCCTCAACAGCATCGGCGACGGCGTGGTCGTCACGGACCCGGACGGGAAGACCCTCCTTTTCAACCCCGAGGCGGAGCGGCTCCTGGGGCAGTGGGGGGGAGACACGTCGTCGGGGAGGTGGCCGACGTCGTTCGGGCTCTACCAGGTCGACACCGTGACGCCGTTCCCGCCGGAGGAGGTCCCGTTCGTCCGGGCCCTGCAGGGCGAGGAGGTGGACCACGTCGAGATGTACATTCGCCTCCCGAATGCGGCGGAGGGGTGCTGGGTCAACGCGGGGGCCAAGCCGCTGAAGGACGCACGGGGGGAGATCCAGGGGTCGGTCATGGTCCTCCGCGACGTGACGGAGTACAAGCGGGCGGAACGGATGAAGGACGAGTTCGTCTCGGTCGTCAGCCACGAACTGCGGACGCCGCTGACCGCCATCAAGGGGGCCCTCGGCCTCATCCTCGGGGGGGTCGTCGGGGAGATCCCGGCGCAGACCCGGTCGATGCTGGACGTCGCGAACCGGAACAGCGACCGGCTCCTGGTCCTGATCAACGACATCCTCGACATCCAGAAGATCGAGACGGGGCGCATGGTCTTCCGCCGGGAACCGGTGGACCTGACGCGGGTCGTCGAGCAGGCGATCGAGGCGAACGGCGCGTTCGCGAAATCCTTCGGCATTGTCATCGCGCTCGTGCGGGGGTGCGACGGCGCCCGCGTGTCCGGCGACGCCGACCGCCTGGGGCAGGTGCTCACCAACCTGCTCTCCAACGCGGTCAAGTTCTCGCCCCCGGCCGGGCAGGTCGAAGTCGTCCTCGCGCGGACGGACGAGGGGATCCGGGTCTCCGTGAGCGACCGGGGGCCGGGCATCCCGGAGTCCTTCCGCCCGCGCATCTTCCAGAAGTTCGCCCAGGCGGACGCCTCCGACACCCGCCAGAAGGGGGGCACCGGTCTCGGCCTGAGCATCACCAAGGCGATCGTCGAGCGGATGGGGGGGCGGATCGGCTTCGAGTCGCTCCCGGGCGAACGGACGACGTTTTATTTCGAGCTGCCGGAGCACCGGCCGGAGGCCTGACGGGGCGTCCCGCGCGCTTGACCGTTCTTCCCGCCGAGACGCCCCGCTTTCGAGGGATCTGCATGACGCCGCCCCTGAATCGGATCCTGGTCGTGGACGACGATCCGGACATCCTGATGGTGGTCCGGGTGGCCCTGGAGTCCGTCGGAGGGTTCTCCGTCGCCTGCTGCAATTCCGGCCGGGAGGCGCTGGAGACCGCGCCGCGGTTCGCCCCCGATCTGGTCCTGCTCGACGTGATGATGCCGGATCTCGACGGCCCCGCCACGCTGAAGGCGCTCCGGGGGCTGCCGGGGCTGGGGGACGTGGCGGCGGTCTTCCTGACGGCCAAGGTGCAGCCGGACGAGGTGGCCCGCTATCGCGAAGCCGGGATTGCGGACGTCGTCACCAAGCCGTTTGATCCCATGGCGCTGGCCGGGACGGTGAGGCGGATATGGGAGCAGGCTTGCGGGGGGGGGGCGTAGCGCGTGCGCGTGGAGCGTTCAGCGTGCGGCGGGCTGTGGCGAGGGGCGGGCTTGATGCCCGTCCCGGATCCGATGCGGGCGCCCCGTCAAGGGGCGCCCGCTAGGCATTCCTCCCCCCGTCGTCGCCGCCCTTCGGGATGTGACCGCGGGCGGCGCGGCCCTCACGTCCGCTTCAGCAGCCGCTGGATCCTTGCCAGCAGCTCGGGCGGGGAGAAGGGCTTCACGATGTAGTCGTCCGCGCCGAGCGCGAAGCCCTGGACGACCTCCCGCTCGCTGCCGAGCACCGTCAGCATCACGATCGGCACGCGGGCGTAGGCGATCTGGCGGCGGAGCTGTGCGATCAGGTCGAGGCCGTCCATCTCCGGCAGGTTCCGGTCCAGGATCACGAGGGCGGCCTCGAGGCTCCACGACGCCTCGAGGGCGGACCGCCCGTCCGCATGGTAGACGACCTCGAAGCCCCCCGCCTCGAGGTGTTTCCGGAGGAGGGCGGCCATGTCCGCGTCGTCCTCCACGACGAGGATCTTCTGCCGCACGGGGCTCTCGGCGTCCCGTTCCGAGAAGATGCGGTTGCGCCCCGCCGCTTTGCCGAGGTAGAGGAGGCGGTCCGCCTTGGCGAAGGCGCTCTCGAGCGTGTCGCTGTCCCCCACGCGCGCGAGGCCGGCCGTGAGGGTGACGGGGAAGGTCTTGCCGTCCGGGGCGGTGAACTTTTCCTCCTGCAGCGTCATGCGGACCCGCTCGAGGGCGAGGGAGGCCCCGTCGAGGGGGGCGTTGACGAAGAGGGCGGCGAACTCGTCCCCGCCCCAGCGGGCGACGACGTCGGTCGTGCGGAGGCCGTTGGCGATGACCCCGGCCGTCCGGCGCAGCACCTCGTCCCCCGCGGCGTGGCCGCCCGTGTCGTTGACGGACTTGAAGTGGTCGATGTCGATGACGGCGATGGAGACGGGGAACCGGATGCGGAGCGCGGTGGCCCAGGCGCGCTCGAACGCGTCCCGGAAGGCCGACCGGTTCGGAAGGCCCGTGAGCGGGTCGATGCGGGCCACCTGGGCCATCTCGGCGGCCCGCTGGAGGCGCGCCGAGACGGAGGCCGGGAGCAGGTCGCCGTCCGACGGGCGCTCGACGAAGTCGTCCGCGCCCAGCGCGAAGCACTCGGCCTTCGCCTGCGCATCGGCGTGATCCGAAAACACCAGGATCGGGGTGCTGGCGGTGCGCGGCCGCTCGCGCAGCCGGAGGAGGAGGTTGCGCCCGTCCAGGTCGGGCAGCCGGAGGTCCAGCAGGACGAGGGCGACCTCCTGTTCCTCCAGGATCCGTTCGGCCCCGGCCGCGGTCGGGGCGACGAGCAGGTCCCGTCCCGGCGCGGCGAGCTTCTCCTGCAGGAGTCGGGCCAGGCCGGGATCCGGCTCGACGAGGAGGAGGCGGACCGACTCCCCGGAGCCCCCGGATGCCACCCGCCGCAGCACCGCGACGAGGTCGTCGAGGGAGGCGACGGCTTCCGGCTCGGCGGCCTCCTCGAGGCGCCGCGCGGCCTCGGTGATCTCCGGAAATCCGTAGGTCC
>CAYUME010000268.1:0-6709 GCA_964445475.1 uncultured Planctomycetia bacterium | reverse complement strand
GCCGGCCGCCCCGCCCCCGCGCGCCAGGCGCTCCAGGTCCGCCCGCAGCTCCCCGCAGTCCTTGTAGCGGTCCCCCGGGTCTTTCGCCAGCATCCGGCGGATCACCTGCGAGACGGGGTCCGGCAGCCCGAGCCGGACGGTCTGGGGATCGGGGACCTTCCCCGACACGTGCTGGGTGACGATCTCGAAGGTGGAGTTCCCGCGGAACGGCGGCTCCCCGGTCACCAGGTGGTAGAACGTCGCGCCGAGCGAATAAATGTCCGCCCGCCCGTCGACATCCCTCTGCCCCCGGGCCTGCTCGGGGGAGATGTAGTTCGGCGTCCCGACGAAATGGCCGGTCTGCGTCAGCCCGGGGTCGGTGTCGTCGACGCGCTTGGAGAGGCCGAGGTCGAGCAGCTTGGCCACGCCGTCGTGCGCGAGGATGATGTTGGCAGGCTTGATGTCGCGGTGGACGACGCCGCGGGCGTGGGCATACTGCAGGGCGGTGGCGATCTGGACCATGATGCGGAGGGCCTCGGGGGAGGAGATGCGCTCCTCCCGCCGGAGCCGCCGGTCGAGCGACTCCCCCTCGCAATATTCCATCACGAGAAAGGGGCGGCCGCGGTCCTGGCCGACGGCGTAGGCCCGGACGATGTGCGCGTGGTTGAGCCGGGCCATCGCGTCCGCTTCGGCGCGAAACCGCTTCATGAACTCGGGGTTCCGCGCGATGCGGCGCGAGAGCACCTTGATGGCGACGGGCTTGAGGCCGCGCTCGTCCTCGGCGAGGTAGACCGCCCCCATGCCGCCCTCGCCGAGCTTCCGCAGGAGGCGGTAGTGGGCGACCTTGTGGCCGGCGGAGGCCATGTGCGCCCGCAGGCGCTTGATCACCGCATCGCGCTGCTCGGCGCTCAGAACGTTGAGGCGGACGAGCGCGTCGCCGAGGGGGACGGGCGTGCCGGCCTTCGAGACCCGCGCCAGGAGGTTCCGGGCGGACTCGACCTGCGACGGCGCGGCCAGGCGCAGACGCAGCACCGCCCGCGCGAAGGTCTCGTCGGTGATCTTGGCCTCGCCGTTCTTGCGGACGTTCATCGCGCGCATCCCGAAGACGCGTATCGCCAGGACCGGGGTCCCGCCGCCTCCACGGCCCTCCTACCGCGCCGGAGCGCCGAGAACGTGCCGCATCCCGGTCAGGAACATCTGCACCGCGATGGCGGTCAGCAGCATCCCCATCAGCCGCTCGAAGGCGGCGAGCACCCGGCGGCCGAGCAGCCGGCTCAGCGCCGTCGCGGGGACGAGGACAACCACCGAGACCAGCCACGCCGCGCCGAGGGCGGCCAGCCACTGGGGCCACCGCTCGGGCTCCCGCGTCGACAGGAGCAGGACGGTCGTCAGCGCCGACGGCCCCGCGATGAAGGGGACCGCCAGCGGCACGATGAACGGCTCCCCCTCCGGCGTCTCCCCGAAGATCGCCTCCGGCCGGACGAAGATCATCCGCAGGGCGATCAGGAACAGGATGATCCCCCCCGCGATGCCGAGCGCCGGGTCCTCGATCCCCAGGACCCGCATCAGGTACCGGCCCCCGAACAGGAAGACGGCCAGGATGACGAGGGCGATGACGTGCTCGCGGACGATGATCCGGGCGTGCTTCGCCGGTTCCACCCCCTGCAGGACCGACACGAACAGGGGGATGTTCCCGACCGGGTCCATCACCAGGACGAGCAGGACGGTCGCGCTGAGGATCGCCACGGGCGTCTTCCTACCATACCCGGCACCGCGCCGCAAGGACGCAAATCGACAGCGCCTCGCGGCCGGGACGGCGCAGGCCGCACGGGACAGGACAAGTATAAGGGGACGCGGTCCCCCGTGAAACCGCTTTCCGTGCCGTCCCGGGGGGATTCGGCCCAGCCTTCGGGAGCCGCGCGCGCGCGGAAGACGCCCCGGAGGGCCGGCCGGGGAAGCGCTCCCCCCGCCGAATCCCGGTGACGATGAAGGAGATCACGGGATAGGGAGCGCCGCGCGGTGCCCCGCGGTGGCGCCCCGCCATCGCCCGGACGCCCGAGGACCGCGTCCGGTCGCATCCCGCTATCTCGCCGTCGGCTTCGCCTCCCATCCGTTGACGGTGAATTCGCCGTGCACCCCGCACTCGAACTGCAGCGGCTTCTCCGGGCCGGCGGGGCGGTCGGCCCTGGGGTTGGCATACCGGTCCGCGTCGGAGACGTTCGTCAGCACATTGTTGGCGATGTCCGAGCCGTAGCTCTCCGGGCAGCGCAGGAGCGGCCGTCCCTCCCCCTGGCACTCGACGAGGTTGTCCCGGATGACGATGGTCTTGAAGTCGCATTTCGGGTTGAAACCGAACAATCCGTCCTTCCGGGGCGTCGCGGTGGTCCGCGTGAGGATGCGGTTGTTGCGGATCTCCAGATGGTTGTAGACCTCGTTGATCCAGATGACGCCCCGGCCGGGATTGCTGACCCAGTTGTCGTGGAAGCGGGCGGGCCCCGGGGCGGGGGCCCGGCCGAAGCCGGAGATCAGGTTGCCGTGGTCTTTCTGCGGGTCGAAGTCGAAGAGGTTCTGGCTGATTTCCACGCCGTTGCGGACGAACTCGATCGAATAGCTATCGCGCATCCAGTTGTGGTGGATGAAGAACGTCCGGCCGCTCGGCGGGACCGGGCCGCCCGCGTGCTTGGGGATCGAGATCGTGCCGTGGCAGACGTTGTGGTCGATCTCCACGTCCTCGTCGTTCTCGAAGGGGAATTCGACGGAGAAGTTGACCTCGAGGGTGTTGTGGTGGATGCGGCAGCGTTTTCCCTGCCGGCCCTTGATGCCGTAAAACTCGTCCGCGGGCGCCATCTGGGTGCGCACAAAGCGGTTGTGGGCGATCTCGCAGTCGGCCATCCAGATCGGGAAGATCGCCCCGCCGGTGATGCCGCCCGTGACGCCCGGCCGCCCGCGCTCCCAGCGCCCCCCGGCATCGATGAACTCGCAGTCGTGTATCTTCGCGCCCGTCATCAGGAAGGTACGGATGCCGGTCCAGAGCGTATCCTTGATCCGCAGGTGGTGAAGGTGCGGGTTCGCGTTCTCCCATCCGAAGAGGGCCCCGTGCAGCTGCGGGCCGAGCAGCGTGAGGTCCGAAACGGTGACGTCGGCGGCCTTGTCCGTAAGCCGGATGAGGTAGGCCCGGGTATCCATGCCCGCGGTTTTCATCTCGGGGTCGGGCAGCGTCTGGGTTGACGGCCGCCAACCCGCCGTGTGGGTGAGAATCGTCCTGTCCATGCCGGCGCCCTTCAGCGTCATCCCCGTCTTCGGCTCCAGGGGCGCCTCGAGCGCGTAGGTGCCGGCGGCGATCTCGATCGTGGCCCCCTCGGCCCCGTCGCGCACCGCGGCCACCAGCGCCGCCGCCGAGTCGACGGCCTCGCCGGCGACGAAGCCCGAGAGCAGCGGGAAGCACAAGAGCCAGGCAGCCCGATGGACGGTCGTCATGATTCTCCTCTCACACAGACGCACATACTATACCCGTTCGCACCACCGGAGCGCAACGGGACGCCAATCCGGCGCCTCGGGCGGCAACCCGACCCGCCCGCGACGAAACGAGGCAGGACCGGGTCGCCATGCGGCGGCAGGACTCCCGGATCCCGTCGCCAACGCCCCTTCTCGCCGGGTCACGCGCATGATACAGTTGTCGCGCGTCCGGTCGTCCGACCGGGCCGCATCCACCCGGAGGCCCTCCATGCGCCTCGCCGCCCTCCCCCTCCTCGTCGCCGCCGCCCTCCCCGCCTTCGCCGTCGACGTCGCCTTCTGGTCCGAGTACGCCCCCGACCCGAAGGACGAGAACCTGTTCCTGCAGATGGCCTTCAACGACGGGGACGTCAAGAAGGCGGACGGCCCGGTCGCGTCCGTCGAGGCCGTCGGGGACGCCGCGCCGCTCGCCGCCGGGAAGTACGGCGGGGCCCTGCGGCTCGGCGGCCGGGGGGCGCTGAAGGTCACCCCCTCCGCGATCTTCCCCGGCGGGTTCCTCTGCCTCGAGGCCTGGATCAGGCTCGACCGGCTCCCCGACAAGGAGGCCTTCGTCGTCTTCCGGCCCGGCGAGGCGGACGGGAACGCGGCCTACGACCCGGCCGTCGACGTGACCAAGGGCTTCTCCCTCGCCGTCGACGCGAAGGGCGCCCTGCACCTCGAGACCCGCAACTGCTTCTACGGCAGCCGGACCCGGACGGCGTCGCCCGACGGCGCCCTCCCCGTCGGCCGCTGGACGCACGTCGCCGCCGTCAGCGCCACCTTCCCCGTCGGCTTCCGCCGCCTCTTCGTCGACGGCCGGGAGGTCGCCGCCGTCCCGATCGCCTGGGGCCAGGGGCTGGCCGTGAGCGGCGACGAGGAAAAGAAGACCGGCCCGCTCTGGATCGGGAACAACGACACGGGCGACGCCGGGCTCGCCGGCGCGGTCGACCAGCTCCGCATCCACCGCCGCGTCTTCCGGTTCCAGCCTCGCGACGACGACTGGACCGACCCCGCGGCGAAGCGCCCCGTCGCGTCCGGCCCGCCTCACTTCTGCGCCGAGCACGCCCCGTCGCTGATCCTGCCGCTGGACGGAGACACGAAGCCTGCCGCCGGCGCGGACGTCCGCGTCGAGACGAAGGCGGGACGCTTCGTCCCCGGCGTCCGCGGCCAGGCCTGGCAGGGCGAGCTCTCCCTCTCCGCCCCCCGGCTGCTCGGTCTCGACGAAGGCTCGATCGCGTTCTGGTACCAGCCCGTCGGCGTCAACTCCTGCTCCGACCGCAACGTCACCTTCCTTGGCACGAGCGCCTTCACGCTCTACCTCTACAACAGCGAGAACCCCAACGGCGTCCCCCTCACCCTCTACTTCGACAAGGGGGACGGCGGCGGGCTCCACTTCGTCGGCGACAAGACCGGGACGCTCTTCTTCCCCGGGACCTGGACGCACATCGTGGTCGCGTGGAAGCGGAAGGACGTCGTGCTCTACTTCGATGGGCGGGAAGTCGCGCGCAGCTGCGGCGAGCCCCTCGCCCGCCCCCACAACAAGGGGATCCTGACGCAGGCGGTCTTCGCCCCCCACGGCGGACGCGGGATCGTGGACGAGATCGTCCTCCATGACAAGGCCCTTCTCCCCGAGGAAGCGGCCAACGCGTACGCCCGCTACCGCGACCCCGCGAAGCTCGTGAAAGGGGTCCGCCTTCCCGCCGTCGACCTCAAGGGACAGTACCACCCGTACGCCAGCCGGATCTACACGACGGCCGAGCCGAACCTCCCCCCCGACCGCATCGCACGCGTCCGGCTGACGCTCACGGACGAGGCCGGGCGCACCCTTTTCAACGAGGAGGCGCCGCTCACGGCCGCGGAGCGCAGCTTCCAGGTCCCCCCGCTCGAGGACGGGACCTACACGCTGGGCAGCACGGCGGTCCTCGCCGACGGGAAGGAGCAGCCCGGCACCGCCTTCGTCTTCGCGCGCAAGAAGTTCGTCTGGGAGCGCAACCGGATCGGGATCACCGACGCGGTCTTCCCGCCCTTCACGCCGGTCCGGACCGCCGGGCGCGACGTCCGCGTCGTCGGGCGGACCTGCACGATGAACGGCTTCGGGCTCTGGGAGCAGGTGCAGACGAAGGGCCGCGACATCCTGGCCGCCCCGATCGCGCTCCGGTACGTCACCGCGGCCGGCGAGGGGACCTGGACGAAGCGCGACGGGACCTGGACGGGCGCCGCGCCGAAGCGCGCCGTCTTCGCGGCGGAGGCGGTGGCCGACCCCGTCGCGGTGAAGACGGTCTCGTCCGTCGAGATCGACGGCTGCATGCGGGTGGAGATGGAGCTGCGCCCGGGGCCGAAGCCGGCGGAGATCCGGCAGCTCTGGCTCGAGATCCCCCTGAAGGAGGCCGAAGCGCCGCTCATCCACGCCATTGCCGACGGCCTGCGGAACAACCCCGCCGGGTTCCTCCCGAAAGGGGAGGGCGTCGTCTGGGACGGATCGAAGGCCGCCCGGTCGAAGTCTTGGCGCAATCTCTTCGTCCCCTTCGCCTGGCTCGGCGCGGAGGAGCGCGGCCTGGCGTGGTTCGCCGACAACGACAAGGGCTGGGTCACCGAAAAGGGGCAAAGCAGGGCGCCGGTCGTCGAGATCCGCCGCGAGCCCGGCCGCGTCGTCCTGCGGGCCTATCTCGTCAACAGGCCCGTCACGCTCGACGCCCCGCGCCGCCTCGTCTTCGGCCTCCAGGCCACGCCCACCAAGCCGATGCCCGACGGTTGGCGGACGAAGCTCCCCCACATCCCCGGCGGCCTGGCGGTCGTGCCGTGGGGCGGCCTCCAATGCGCCTCGCAGGGGCCCTTCCGGGACGACTGGCGGATCGTCGACAAGATCCTCGAATGCCGCACCGGGAAGCCCTTCGACAAGGCCTGGTTCGAGGCGTACGTGAAGGAGCACAAGCCGCCGCTCGTCCACGGCAACTGGGACTGGCTCAACAGCGTCGAGCACTTCGCGGGCCGGGCGAAAGGCATCGGGCCGGACAAGCCCCTCACCGTCTACCAGGAGGAGATGTTCGCCGCCGCCCCGCGCCCCGAGTGGGTCGTCTTCCAGGACGAGTGGTGCGGGCTCGAGGACGCCTACGCCCGCCAGGCCCCGGCCGGCGTCAGCCTCGACACCGGCTACGCCTTCGTCGGCGAGAACGCCGGCGTCACGTTCGGTGAGAGCTACCGCGACTTCGGCGCCTGGTTCGCCAACGAGTGGATGACG
>CAYUME010000267.1:0-6717 GCA_964445475.1 uncultured Planctomycetia bacterium | reverse complement strand
GAAATTCCATATATCTGTGAGTCAATCACCGCGGTATTTCAAATCATCCGTTGAGCAAAGGCCTTACGAGGCGAAGCCGCAAACGCAATCATGGGATAGATGGAATTCCATCTATCAGGAAAACCATTCATAAACGCCGAGGGAGGTGGTCGAGACAGACGCTGGGCTTGCATCCCTCCCCCCCCTACCACTCTATCCCCCTCCGCCTCCCCCTACGTCGCTACCCCATACATTCTACACCAGAGACCGCCGCAAGGGATGTTCCTTAGAACATATTCACCGCTCGACGAACATCTGTCAAGGGAAGTCTATGCATATGGGTTGTCCGCGAGGACTCGACATCGGCGAACCCAAAGGTTCGCCCCCGTTCGGATCCCGGGCGCATGTCACGACAGCGGCCCCCCCGCGGCGGGATCGGGCGATGATTTCCCGGCGGAGGGCTTGGGGTTTTGCCGGAGCGAGGTCTTCCCCGATTCAGGGAGGCCCCCCGACGGACAAAGCGGGGGGGCCGCCATGATGACATGCGCCCCGGATCCCTGCCCCCCGCGTGCCGCCCCACGCATTTTCAGGGCAATGTAACCGTAGGTAACATTTCCACCTCGGCTGTCAACGCCCCGGAATAGTCGCATCTCATTGGCTGATTGCAACTTGCGTGCAAATCGCGTATTTGGCACGCCATTTGCTTATACACGCCTCCCGTGTGGGGCTACGCCCCGTGTTCCTTGCTGGCGTCCCTTCGGGAGGTGTCCCATGTCTCCAGGCAACCCCCTCGAGGCCTTCCGGGAGCACATCCAATCCCGCCGGCTCGTTCACGTCCTGCAGGTCCCGTACTTCATCAAGTGGGCAACGGCCTTTCTCCGATTCTGCGAGGCGCCCGAACGGGCGACGGCGGACAAGATCCCCGACTTCGCGCATTCAATAAAAAATACACCGGGAATGCGCGGCTGGCAAGCCCATCAAGCGGCCAATGCGGCCCGCCTGTACCTGCAATTCATCAAGACGCAGGATCGCCCCGGGGGCGCGCCCCCCGCCCGCGCGGCGGATGTGCCCGCCAAGGCGAAGGCCACGGCTTCTGCCCCGGAGGTTCAGGCGGAGCAGCCGGCAGGTCCGCACGACGGCCGTGCGGCGTCGGACACCCCCGGTTCCTGGGACGAGGCCTTTAATGCCTTGCGGTATCGCCTTGACGTGCAACACTACTCCCCCAAGACGTGCGACACCTACCTGTACTGGGCCGAACGGTTCCAGGACTACCTGGACCGGCCAGCTCCGGCCGGCCTCGGTTCCAACGATGCCAAGGACTTCCTCACCCACCTGGCCCTCCACGAGCGCGTCTCCGCCTCCTCTCAGAACCAGGCCTTCAACGCCCTCCTCTTCTTCTTCCGCCACGCGCTCCAAGTGGACTTGTCCGGGCTCGGGGACACCATCCGCGCCAGACGCAAGAAAACGCTCCCCGTTGTCCTCAGCCGCGACGAGGTCCGGCGTCTCCTGAAGGCGATGGGCGGCGGCATGACGCACCTCATGGCCCGCCTCGTCTACGGCTCCGGCCTCCGCCTCATGGAGTGCGTCCGCCTCCGGGTCCAGGACCTCGACTTCGACCAGCGTCAGGTTCTCGTGCGGTCGGGCAAGGGGGACAAGGACCGGGCCACGCTCCTCCCCCAGGCCCTCGTCGAGCCGCTCCAGCGCCACCTTGACCGGGTGAAGAAGACCCACCAGGCGGATCTGTCCGCCGGCCTCGGGGAGGTCTACCTTCCCGACGCGATCGGACGCAAGTACCCGAATGCGGGAAAGGACTGGCGGTGGCAGTATGTCTTCCCGTCGAAGACGCTGGCGGAGGACCCGGAGAAGGGGGTGATCCGGCGCTACCACACGGCGGAAAGCACGCTCCAGAAGGCGGTCGCGAGCGCGACGCGGCAGGGCGGGATTGCCAAGCGCGCCGGAGTCCACACCCTCCGCCACAGCTTCGCCACCCACCTGCTCGAGGACGGCGTCAACATCCGGATCATCCAGGACCTGCTCGGGCACCGGCACATCGAGACGACGATGATCTACACCCACGTCATGCGGAAGAACATCGACGGGGTGAAGAGCCCGCTGGACGCGATGGCGCCGGCCGGCGGGGAGCCGGGCGGGACGTCGCGTTGACGGGGCGCGGCCGCCATGCGAAGAGGGGGGCGCCCCATCGTCCCGGTCCCGGCGACGCCTTGGAGGGCCCCCGCGGCCTGTCCTTCCGGCCCCGGCCCGGGCAAAAAAACGCCGCCCCCCGCGCGGTGCGGAGGACGGCGTCTTCCTGTCGATCCGTCGATCAGCTCACCGTCTTCGTCCCCGCCTTACGGTCCATGACCTGCTGCCGGATCCAGTCGTACGTCTTCCGGAGGCCGTCGCGGATGGGGAGGGAGGGCTCCCAGCCGAGGAGCTGTTTGATCTTCGTGTTGTCGCTGTTGCGCCCGCGGACGCCCTTGGGGGCGTCGGGCTGGTAGCGGCGCTTCAGGGTCACCCCGGCGAAGGACTCGGCCAGCTCGACGAGCCGGTCGATCGGGATCAGCTCGGAGGAGCCGAGGTTGAGGGGCTCGCGGACCTCGCTGTGGGTGATCCGGTCGATGCCCTCCAGGCAGTCGTCGATGTACATGAAGGACCGGCTCTGCTTGCCGTCGCCCCAGACGTCGATCGTGTCGCCGCCGGCGTCGACGGCCTGGATGACCTTGCGGCAGATGGCGGCGGGGGCCTTCTCGCGGCCGCCGTCCCAGGTGCCGTAGGGGCCATAGACGTTGTGGAAGCGGGCGACGCGGGTCTGCAGGCCGAAGTCCTCCATGAAATGGCGGCACATGCGCTCGGAGAAGAGCTTCTCCCAGCCGTAGCCGTCCTCGGCCATGGCGGGGTAGGCGTCCTCCTCCTTGAGGGCGGTGACGTCGGGCCGCTTCTGGAGCTGGGTGTTGTAGGCGCAGGCGGAGGAGGAGTAGAAGAAGCGCTCGACGCGGCCGACGTCGCGGGCGGCGACGAGCATGTGGGTGTTGATGAGGACGCTGAGCATGCACTCGGCCTTGTGGGTCTCGATGAAGCCCATGCCGCCCATGTTGGCGGCGAGGTTGTAGACCTCGACGGCGTCGCGGGCGGCGCGGAGGCAGTTCTCGC
Source organism: uncultured Planctomycetia bacterium (assembly GCA_964445475.1). Classification (GTDB taxonomy): domain Bacteria; phylum Planctomycetota; class MHYJ01; order CAYUME01; family CAYUME01; genus CAYUME01. The sequence continues at coordinate 3,588 of CAYUME010000267.1, read as the reverse complement.
GGAGGTTGAGGTCGCAGGCGGGGAGGTTCTCGACGCCGTCGACGACCTGGTACCACTGGTCGAGGGGCTTGATATCGACGGCGCGGATGCGGGAGAAGCCCTTGGCGCGGAAGCGGCGGGCGAGGGCCCCGCCGATGAAGCCGCCGGCGCCGGTGATGACGATCAGGTCGTCCTGCCTCATGCGTGCGCTCCTGAAATGCGGAGGGGCGGCGTCCGTCCCGCGGTCTCCTGACCCCCCGATCCTAGCCGGTCCGGCCCGCCCTGTCATTGAATTTTCGGTACTAAATATTGAGATAATATATCACATAGCCGAAGTGCGCTTCCTGCGAATAATATCTATTATAACACTTGATAAAGGTCTGCTTTAACGGTAAATATGATCAATCGTACGCGGCCCCTCCGGGGCGATCGCCGTAATGAAATTGAGAAAATTAAGTTTGGGGTCCCGCGCCCGTCCCCCCCGGCGGGGGGCCCCGCGGGTGGCGCTCCTCATCGAGACCTCCAAGTCCTACGGCCGCGGCCTCCTCGGGGGCGTGACGCGCTACCTCCGCGCCCACAAGCCCTGGTCCGTCGACATCGACGAGCGCGGGCTGGAGGACCCCGCGCCGGCCTGGCTTCCGCGCTGGACGGGCGACGGCATCCTGCTGCGGACCGCCGAGCCCGCCGTCGTCCGCGCCGTCCGCCGCCGGGGCGTCCCGGTCGTCTGCCTCGGCGAGCGGCGCGACACCGGACTCCCCCTCCTGGAGTCGTGCGACTCGGCCATCGTCGACCTTGCGATCGGGCACCTGGTGGAGCGCGGCTTCAAGCGGTTCGGCTACGCCGGCCTCCGCGGCCGCCCGTGGTCCGACGAGCGCCGGGACCTCTTCGTCGCGCGCCTGGCCCGGCGAGGGTACCCGTGCGCGGTCTGCGACCTGGCCGCGCCCGGGGGGGCGGCCGCCCGGCCGCTGCAGGAGCGCGCCCTCGCCGACTGGCTCGCCGCCCTCCCCACGCCCGCCGCCGTCCTGGCCTGTTACGACGTCATGGGCCTCCGCGTCCTCGGCGCCTGCCGGGCCCTCGGCATCGCCGTCCCCGAGAAGGTGGCCGTGGTCGGGGTGGACAACGACCCGCACCTCTGCGCGCTGGCCGACCCCCCGCTGACGAGCGTCGCGCACGACCTGGACCGCATCGGCTACGAGGCGGCCGAGCTCCTGGACCAGCTGATGGCCGGCCACGTGCCGCCCCGCGACCCGCTCCGGCGCATCCCGCCGGCCGGCGTCGTCGCCCGCCAGTCGACCGACACGCTGGCGATCGACGAGGCCCCGGTCGCCCAGGCCGTCCGCTTCATCCGCCAGCGCGCCTGCGAGGGGATCGCGGTCGGGGACGTCCTCCGCCACGTCGGCCTGAACCGGCTGACGCTGACCCGGCGGTTCCTCCGGATCCTCGGGCGGACCCCGAAGGCGGAGATCCAGCGGATCCGGATGGAGCGCTGCCGGCAGCTGCTGGTCGAGACCGACTTCAAGCTCGAGAAGATCGCCGCCCTGGCCGGGTTCTGGCACCCCGAGTACATGAACGTCGCCTTCAAGCGCGAGACCGGCCAGACCCCCGGCGATTTCCGGCGGACGCACCGCGCCCCCGCGTGAGCGGGGCGTACGGGACCCGGCACGGCCTCCGGGCCTTCAGGAGACGCACGATGGACGGGACGAAGCGACCCACGGTGATGGTCAGCGGCTGCTACGACCTCTTCCACGCGGGCCACGTCCGCTTCTTCGAGACCGCCGCCCGCTACGGCGACCTGGTCGTCTGCCTCGGCGCGGACGCCAACATCGAGGCCCTCAAGCACCACGCCCCCCGCTTCTCGCAGGCGGAGCGCCGCTACATCGTCGCCGCCATCCGGTGCGTCAAGGAGGCCCGCATCGCCTCGGGCACGGGGATGCTGGACTTCGAGCCGGACCTGCGGGAGGTCCGGCCGGACCTCTTCCTCGTCAACGAGGACGGCCACACCGAGGAGAAGCGCCGCCTCTGCGAGTCGCTCGGGGTGGCGTACAAGATCCTCCCGCGGGTCCCCGAGCCCGGCCTGCCCGCCCGCTCCTCCACGGCGCTCAAGGCCGGCCTCGCCGGCGACCGGCTGGACGATCTCGAGCGGCGGCTGCCGTACCGCATCTGCCTGGCCGGTGGATGGCTCGACCAGCCGTTCGTCTCCAGGCACCACCCCGGGCCGGTCGTCACCGTCAACATCCACCCCACCCGCCGCTTCAGCTTCCGGTCGGGCATGGCGACGAGCACGCGCGAGATCTGGAAGCGGATCGCGCCCTTCCGCGTCTTCGAGGACGACCCCGTCGAGCTGGCCCGTCTTCTCTTCGGCTACGAGAACCCGCCCGGCTCGAAGTACGTCTCCGGTTCCCAGGACCATCTCGGGCTCACCCTCCCCGGCGCCAACAAGTTCCACTATAATGGGGGGGCGTGGCCCGAGTCGATCGAGTCGGGCCTCGACCCGGCGACCTGCGACTGGCTGGAGCGGTCGATCGCGATGGTCGAGCTCTTCGAGCGCCCGCCCCAGTACGACCCGCTCGCGCAGCAGAACATCACCCGCGAGGGGGCCGGGCGGCTGGCCCGGGCCGCCGAGACCTGCTGGGAGGGCATCGTCCAGAAGGACATCCGGAAGCTCGGCGCGGGGCTGACCGGGACGCACCGGGCCTGGGCGGAGATCCTTCCGTTGACCACGAATCCCGAGATCGAGGCCGCGCTCGACAAGGTCCCCGGTCACGGCCGGGTCACGTCGGGGTGCGGCGGCGGGTATATTGTCGTGGCGACCGAGGAGGAGGTCCCCGGCGGCTTCCGCATCCGGGTGCGCCGCCGGCTGGACGAGCTGACCGCGGGATAGCGTCCGCGGGCGGGGCCGCGCCGGCCGGGGCGGCACGCCGCGCGCGACGGGGACCGGATTCGGGGATCGACGCCATGCGCTACGCGCTCATCCTGGCGGGCGGGTCGGGCACGCGGCTCTGGCCCATGTCCCGCGCCGCCCGCCCCAAGCAGCTGATCCCCTTCCTCGCTGGCCGGTCCCTGCTGGAGCTGGCCGTCGACCGGGCGGCCGGCCTGGTCGAGCCGGATCGCGTCCTGATCTGCACGGCGGAGGCGTTCCGCGAGCCGATCCGCCGGCTCCTCCCCCGTCTGGCCGATGCGCAGATCCTCGGCGAGCCGGAGGGGAGGGACACCCTCGCGGCGGTCGGCTTCCCTGCCGCCCTCGTCGCGCGCCGCGACCCGGAGGCCGTCTTCGCCGTCCTCACCGCCGACCACCTGATCGAGCCGGTCGACGCGTTCCGGCAGGTCATCCGCCGGGCCTTCGAGGTCGTCGAGGCGGCCCCCGCGACGCTGGCGACCTTCGGGATCGCCCCGACGCACCCGTCCACCGGGTTCGGGTACGTCGAGCTCGGCGACCCCCTGCCCGGGCGCGAGGGGATCCACCGCGTGGCCCGGTTCGTCGAGAAGCCCGACGCGGCGACCGCGGAGGCGTACGTCCGCTCCGGCCGCTACCGGTGGAACAGCGGCATGTTCGTCTGGAAGGCCGCGACGCTCCTCGACTGCATCCGGCGGTACGAGCCGGAGGTCGGC
>CAYUME010000266.1:0-6718 GCA_964445475.1 uncultured Planctomycetia bacterium | reverse complement strand
CAGCTGAGCTACGCGCCCGTCGCTCGGGGGAAAAACGAGAGGTGGGCATTGTAGGGAGGGGGGATAGGCGAGTCAAGGCTTTGCAGGATCCGCGTCAGCGGCCCGGCGTGAAGAGGGAGGAGGGTGCGCCCGCCCCGTCGACGGCGGGGGTGGCGGACGGCGGCCGGCCGGCCCCGGGCGGCGGCGCCGCGACATCGGGGGGCCTGGGCACCGGCGTGACGGGGACGCCGCGCACCTTGGGGCGGCGGAAGATGGCCTTGTTGTGGCCGCGGGGGGCGACCTGGACCTGGTGCAGCTCCCACCCCTGCGGGGTCAGCTGCTGAAGGAGCAGGCTGAGCTCGTGCTGGCCGCGCTCGTTGACGGAAAGGTAGTTGTACAGCCGGTACTCCCAGCGCGGGTCGAGGGGGGCCTTGCCCTTCACCTCGTCCGGGAGCATGTGGCGCGACTCGGTGGTCGACGCGGTCCCCGGTGACGGGGCGCCCGCGGAGGTCGAGGGGATCGTGGCGGTGTTGCGGTTGACCGGCTGGTTGAGGGTGGGGGCCGCCACCGTCGGGCTGATCTTCTCGCCCGAGCCGCCCGAGGCGCAGCCGGCCGCGAGGGCGGCGGCCGCGGCGAACGGGAGCAGGGCCGATGCGTGCCGGGCGTCGATCATCCGCTGTTCCCCACAAGACGACGAGCCGCCATTTTAGGGCCCGTGGGACGGAAGGTCTATCTTTTTCTACGGCTTCCCGCCCGGTCGCGCGGGGGCGAAGAGGCGCGCGTGGAGGATCGTCCCCGGCCGGCGCTTCACCAGGTCCAGCCCCGCCTTCGTGAAGTCTTCCGGCCGGGCGGGGCGGGACAGGTGGACCTTCCCGTCGGTGCCGGCCAGGAAGCGGAGCTGGGTGACCTGGTCCTTCGTGGCCCCCTGGAACTTCGCTTCGAAGAGGGTGAGGTAGGCGCCGAGGCTGTTGTTCGTCGGGCCCAAGCCGCTGGCGTAGAGGACCTTCTGCTCGAGGTCATTCCCCGCGTCTTCCGCCCGCCAGTACCGCCGCCCCGGGTCCATGTCGATCATCTTCATGACCACGGCGGAAAGGATCTCCGGGATGTCGCGGCGGATGAGGTGCGGCGGGAGGGGGGCCTCGGCCTTGAGGCGCCGGACGAACTCGACCTGCTGCTCGAACGAGACGCCGCGAGGCGTCGGGTGGAGGAGGACGCCGGTGAGGATCTGGTAGGCGACGAGGCCGAGGGCGTAGAGGTCGGTGCGGGAGTCGGCGGGCTGCGCCTCGAGCTGCTCGGGCGCCATGTACGAGAGCTTGCCGGCGAAGAGGGTGGCCTGTTCCGCGCCGCCCACGGCGATGCCGAAGTCGGAGAGCTTGACGACGCCCTGGTTGTTGATGAGGACGTTCTCGGGGGAGACGTCGCGGTGGATGCAGGTCTCGTGGGCGTAGGCCAGCGCCCGGCAGATGCGGCTCACGATAAAGGCGGCCAGCGGCACGGGGAGGAGGAGGCCGCGCTGGATGTGCTCCTGGTGGAGGTCGCCGAGATCGGTTCCCTCGACGTAGTCCATCACGAGCATGTAGAGCTTCCGGTCGTCCTTCTTGGCCACGGCGGGCCGCCGGATGACGATGCGGTTGGCGCCGTAGCCGGGGCGCCGGTAGCCGGCGAGCCGGCGGAGGCGGAGGTTGCGCCGGGCCTGCTCGAAGGAGACGCCCTGCACGGCGCCGGTGAAGGCGGCGGGCAGGTCGCCGTAGGGGATCGCCTCGAGGCCGTAGGTCTTGACGATGTTCTCATGGCGGAGGCCCGTGGCGATGTTCGCCTCCTTCTTGAGCATCTCGATGTACTCGGGCGAGAAGGTCTTCAGGGTCTTGAGCACGACGTAGTCGGTGACCCCCTCGGCGTTCTTCTCGGCGAGAAAGACGATGCCCATCCCGCCGCGGCCGATCTCCTCGGCGAGGGTGTAGGTGGAGGTCGACTCGAACTCGAGACCCTTGAGGCTTTCGAAGTCCTGTTCAGCCATGGGCGTCCGGGGGGCCAGGGAAAAGGAATCGGGGGAAGGCCGGCGCGGCCGGCGGAGCGGCATCCTAGCGCAATCGCCGACGGGGCGGCAACGATTTTCGTGGGGCGTGTTTTACCCCGGACGCGGTCCCGCGTCGAAAGGGTGGCGCGCGCTGCCGAGGTGGTCCGGTCCCGAAGAGTCCCGAGCCCGGGGGGAGCCCCCGGAAGGAGGCGTGCCGTGTCCCGCTCCCGATGCGTTCCCGCCGCCCTCGTCCTTGCGGCCGCCGCGCTCGTCGCGGCCCCCGTTCCCGCGCAGGAGAAGCGGGCCGGCACGACGTCCCGCCAGGAGGAGATCGCCGCCAAGCTCAGCCAGATCAAGATCTCGCTCGACTTTTCCGACGCCGCCCTGCCGGACGTCCTCGACTTCGTCCGGAGCTTCTCCGGGATCGACTTCTTCATCGACCCGAAGGTGCGCGAGCGGCTGAACGACGAGCAGATGAAGGTCACGATGAAGGTGAACGACCTGCCGCTCCGCTCGGCGCTGCGGCTGATGCTCCAGGGCAAGGGGCTGACGGCGGTCTACCGGGAGGGGGTGCTGGTGGTCGTGCCGAAGGAGGAGGCGGAGAAGGACGTGGCGTTGCGGATCTACGACGTGCGGGACCTGCTGATGAAGATCGCAGACAACCCGGGGCCGGTCATCGAGCTGAAGCCGCCCAGCCAGGCGGGAGCCGGCATCGCCATTTTCGACCTGAATCCGCCCCAGCCGCCGGTGGATCCGGAGTTCATCCTGGACATGATCAAGAACAACTGCGGGGGGGCCTCGTGGGAGGAGAACCGGAGTGCGTCGATCACGTTCAACAACGGCCTGCTGATGGTCAACCAGACGTCGCGGGTGCACACGGAGGTCGCGCGGATGATCGAGAAGCTGCGCCAGTACCGGTGACGCGACGGGACCCCTTCGGCTTGGCGCGGGGCGCCCCTCTCGGGGGCGCCCCGTTTTTTTTCGTGACAGGACCCCCCGTCTCCCGATAATGGGGCGGTCCCCGTATCCGATCCCCTGACGCCGGAGGCGGCATGCAACCGTTACGCAACGCGTCGGCCGTCGCGCTCGGTCTCGTCCTCCTGGCCGCGGGCTCCGCCGCCGCCCAGAACCAGCAGGTGGGGGCGCGGACCAAGGCGATGGGCGGATCCTACACCGCCTTCGAGGACGACCCGGTCAGCATCTGGCTCAACCCCGCCGGCATCGCCACGCAGCCGAACGCCCTCTCGCTGGCTTACCAGTCGTACACGACGTACGAGATCGAGCTGAATGCGTCGCTCTTCGGCGGGGCCGACCCCCGGGTGCCCGCCGCCACCACCTGGTCCGATCCGGCCCTGATCCCGTCGTACCTCGGCGTCGTAGTCCAGGTCGGGTCGGCCGAGTCGTCGGGGGCGTTCGGGTTCTGCTTCACCAGCCCCTTCATCCTGAAATTTCCCGTTTCGCTCGTCGATGACGACGACGTCCCGGGCTCGACGTTCGAGCAGGTCTTCTACCGGTTCCGGACCGCCTACGCGCACGACCTCCGTTTCGTGCCGCCCGGCGAGGAGGGGGCCTTCACCCACCTTGCGCTCGGGCTCGCCCTGGACCTCGGGATCTCGCGGATCCACTTCACGGAGCTCTCCCCCCAGTATTTCAGCGACCCGCTCGAGCTCGACCTCTCCGACACGGGGGTGGGCGGCGGGGTGGGCCTCCTGCTGGGGGTGTACGACAACACGCGGAACTTCAAGGTGAACCTGGGCGCCGCCTGGCAGTCGAAGATCCACTACCGCTTCTCGGCCAGCCCCACGTTCGCCACGCAGTTCGACTGGCCCAACCAGTATCAGGTCGGGGTCACGTTCTACCTTCTCGAGGAGATGCCGCTCCGGCTCACCTTCGACGCCCAGCGCATTGCCTGGGGCGGGGCGACCGCCGACTCGTCCCTCCCGGACGGCCACGACTTCGAGGACGTCAACAACTACTCGATCGGCGCGGAATACCGCCTGAAGATCCCCGGCCTGCTCGAGTCGATGACGTTCTACCCCCGCGCGGGATTCCGGTTCGAGGACGCCCCGTGGGACTCGACCGACCGGCCCGAGCTTCCGGCCATCCGGGAGCGGCGGATGATCATTGATCCCAAAGACGACCTCTACCGGATCTGGTCGATCGGTCTCGGGGTCGGCTGGGCCTCGGAGGGCGGGGCGGGCCGGATGATCGACTTGGCGTTCGAGCGGGGCGGCGACGCCAACAACTTCGCCCTGGGGCTCAGCCTGGAGTTCTGAAGCACGGAGACGCAGATGCCCCGGTTGTCGCGCGTGCTCCTGTCCCTGCCGGTCCGCTGCGCGCTGGGCGCCGGGGCCTTCGCCCTTCCCCTGGCCGCCCAGGAGATCCCCTCGCAGGTCGCCACCCGGACGGAGAAGGCCGACTACCTGCCCGCCGTCGCCCTCTGCAAGGAGGCGGTCGAGTTGACCGGCTCCGACCCCCGGACCGCGGTGGACAAGCTGACGGAGGTGATCGACAACCCGAAGATCAAGAAGGTCGAATGCCTCCTGCGGATCGAGCTGCGGCCGAGCGAATACACGACGCCGTACGAGTTCACGCCTTACCGGTACCGCGGCCAGGCCGGCGTCGAGCTGGCCGGGCGCGACGCCGCCAACGCCGTGCGCCATCTCCAGCGCGCCGCGGAGGACTTTCAGAAGTCGGTCGAGGCGGGCGTGACGGCCAGCGGGGACCTGCTGAAGGCGGCGCAGGCGGAGCTGGCGAAGGCGAAAACGGCGGCGGCATCGACGCCGTCGGCCGGCGCGACGACGGCCCCTCCGGCCGCACCCGTCGTGAGTCCCGTAGACGCTTTTTCCGCCGAGTGGCAGCCGCTCGTCACGACCGGGAAGTTCAAGTCGGCCCTGGCCCTTCTCGCGGCCCGCGGGGCGGCCCTGCCGCAGGCGGACCGTCAGCGGTTTGAGCAGGAGACGCGGCAGCGGAGCCAGGCCTTCGTGGCGGATCCGCTGAGCCGGTTCCGACGCGAGCTGGACCGGATCGCGGACGAGGCGGACCTGCGCGCCATGACCGACTCCGAGTTCGATCGCGCCTTCGTGCTGGCCCCTCCCGACGAGCTCGTCGACCCCCCGCCGGCGTACGGCTGGGCGCGGGCGACGCAGCCCGTCCTGGCGGAGATCCGGGCCGGGAAATCGACGGGCGCCGCGCTCCTGAAGGCGGCGGCCGACGCCGCGCCCCTGGCCGAACAGGGGGAGCCGCAGTGGTTCCAGATGACGGAGCGGCTGGCGCAGCGGGACCTCGAAGCGGCCCTCCGGAAGGAGGTCCAGGGCGCCCGGGACCTGGCCCGGCCGGAGCGCGACGCCGCGCGGAAACGGGCCGACGCGCTCCTCGGCCGCTGGAAGGCCTTCGCCGACGGGCTGAAGCCGGCGCTCCTCGCCGCCCAGCCCGACGTGGGCCGGCACGGGAAGGCCCTGGAAGACCTGCTGGGCGGGTTTCCCGTCGAGCTGAAGGAATTGGCCGCGGTCGATCTCGGGGCGTGCTTCACCGCGGCCGACCCGGACGCGGCGCTGCGGAAGGTCCGTGACGCGCTCGATGCGATGGACCGGCCGGCCGGCCCCCCGCTGGCGAAGGAGTCGCGGCAGCTCCTCTACTCCCGGTTGGTGACCGTCGGCGCGCTGCAGGCGCTGCTGGCGGGGAAGACGGAAGACGAAGCGGCGGCCGACCTCCAGGCGTACAAGTCGAAGCTCCAGGCGGCCGGCGGCCCCCTCGACGCGAAGGCATACGGGCCGCGGGTGGAGAAGGTCTTCCTGCGGCTCGCCCAGGGGGGGTGAGCGGGTACGGTCCGGGACCTACGGCGTCCGCAGTTCACCCGGTTGGCGTCTACCGGGCGCACCCACCGCGCGAGACGGGGTCTCCCAGCCGTTCAGGGCTCGACCGTCGTCGCCAGCGCCTTGTCCTGCATCCGGCCCGAGATGCGGAGGCGCTTCCCGTCCTGCAGGTCGCCCGACTTGATCGTCACCGTCTTCTCCCCGAGTTGCGGATGGGCGAGCACCAGCTCGTACTCCCCGATCGGCAGCTGCGGCGCCACGAGGGGGGTGTGGGTGGCGGGGAGCGTCACCGGCTGGCCGTCGCAGAGGCAGCGGCGGACCTCGGCATAGGGCTCCACGAAGAGGCGGAGCGTGAAGGTGCCGCGGAAGGCCGCAACTTTCAGGGCCTCGGCGCGGACGCGCGTCGCGGTCTCCGCCGGGGTCGCGAGGCTGTCGACCCCCTGCGTCGTCGCGAGGAAGGTCTCGCACCAGCCGGCGATGCGCGTCGCCCCGGCCTGCCGTTCCGCGATCGTCCCCGAAAGGGCGCCCAGGGCGGTCTCGGCCGCGCGGGTCTGGGCGCGGGCCCAGTCGCTGGCGTCGATGGCGTCGGCGGGCGAGGCGTCGGCGGCCATGCGGGCGAGCGCGCCGCGGGCCTGCGCGGGGAGCTGCGCGTCTCCCGGCTTCCAGGCGTCGAAGTCGAGACGAACGCGGAGCGGCGCCCAGGCGTCGCGCCAGGCCTGCTGGCGCTGCCGGAGGATCTCCGCCGGCGACGGGCCCGGGTCGGGAGGCTTCGCCGGCTCCGGTGTCCCCGCCGCGGGCGTGTCGGGGGGTGCGGCCGGCGGGACGACGGGCGGCGGCGCGACCGGGTCGGACGGGGGCGGCGCCGCGGGGCCCGGACGGAAAAGGAGGAAGGCGAAGCCCGCGAGGG
>CAYUME010000265.1:0-6720 GCA_964445475.1 uncultured Planctomycetia bacterium | reverse complement strand
CGGCCGCCGGCGCCGCCGCCATCCCCTGGGCCGCCTGCTCCACGGCCCCGCGCGCGCCGGGGGCGCCCGCCCCGGGCGACACGCCCCGGCCCATCGACTGCCAAAGCCACCTCTTCTGCCCCGCGGTCGTGGCCCGGATGGAAAAGCGCGACCGGGATCCCGTCGTCCGCGTCCAGAACGGCGTGCGGACCGTCGTCATGGGCGACTGGCGCCGGAAGATCCTGCCCCACTACAGCGACGTGGACGCCAAGCTCGCGGCGATGGACGCCGCCGGGATCGCGCGGGCCGCCCTCAGCGTCAACGATCCCGGCCCCGAGTGGTTCGGCGACGACGGCCCCGCCGTGGCGCAGGTGCTCAACGACTACGTGGCCGGCGTCGTGAAGCATCACCCGTCGCGATTCTTCGGTCTCTGCGTGCTGCCCCTCCAGGACGAGAAGGCCGCCCGGGCCGAGCTCGACCGGTGCGTCGCGTCGCTCGGCATGAAGGGGATCCTGCTCTACACGAACCTTGCCGGCAGGTTCCCCGACAAGCCCGCCTTCCGATGGCTCTTCCACCGCGCGGCGGCGCTGGACGTACCCGTCCTCCTCCACCCCGCGCTGCCCGTCACCGCCGCGCAGGTCAAGGGCTACGAGATGATCTCCACGCTCGGCAACATGTTCGACGACACGATCGCCCTCACGCGGATCATCCTGTCGGGAATCCTCGACGAGGTGCCGGGGCTCAAGCTCGTCTGCCCGCACCTCGGCGGCACGCTCCCCTACCTCGTCGGCCGTCTCGACCACCAGGTGACGGTGCTCCGGCGCGGGCCGAGGCACCTCGCCGCCGCCCCGAGCGAGTACCTCCGGCGCGTCTGGCTCGACATCGTCTCGCCCCTGCCGCTGGCGATGAAATACGCGGTAGACCTGCTGGGGCCGAACCGCCTCCTCTACGCCAGCGACCACCCGTGGGTGGAGCCGCGGCTGATCCGCGACGCGCTGCGCAGCCTGGGGCTCCCGGCGGCCGACGCGGCGAAGATCCTGGGCGGCAACGCGGCGGCCCTCTTTCGCGTGTGAGAAGAGGCCTCGTCAAGACCGGGCGCGCGTTTTCAGTCAAAGCACAGGGAAAGGATACGCCATGGACCGCACCACGCGACGCACGCTCCTGGGACGCGCCGCCGGGGCCGCCGCCGCGACCGCCCTGCCCTTCCGCCCCCTCTTCGCCGCCGGGGCGCAGGGCCCCGAAGGCATCGTCGGCGTCGCGGTCGCCGGCGTCAAGGGCCGAGGAGGAAACCACGTCCAGGCCTGGCTCGCCCAGAAGGACGTCCACGTCGCGGGCATTTGCGACATCGATCCGTCCGTCGCCGGGGGGGTCCTCCAGGCTGTCGAAAAGAAACAGGGGAAGCCGCCCCGCTTCGAGACGGAGTGGCGGAGGTTGCTGGAAGACCGGTCGATCGACGCCGTTTCCATCGCCACCTGCAACCACACGCACACCCTCCTCGCGATCTGGGCGATGCAGGCCGGCAAGCACGTCTACGTCGAGAAACCGCTCAGCCACACCGTCTGGGAGGGGCGGAAGCTGATCGAGGCCGCCCGCCGGTACGGGCGCGTCGTCCAGCACGGGACCCAGAAGCGATCCCTGCCCGAGACCCGGCGTATGGCGGCCTTCCTCCGCGCCGGGGGCCTGGGCAAGATCCGCATCGCCCGCTGCCTCTGCTACAACGACCGCGGCGGCATCGGCCGGAAGGACTGCCGGCCGGTCCCGCCGGACGTGAACTACGACGGCTGGCTGGGACCGGCGCCGGTCCTCGACTGGATGCGCGACGACACGGGGAAACCGGGCTTCCTCAAGCCCAACCGCTTCCACTACAACTGGCACTGGTACTGGGACACGGGAAACGGCGACATCGGCAACCAGGCCGTCCACGAGATGGACCTCATCCGGTGGTACGCGGGTGCGAACGCGCTACCGAAACGGGTGACGGGCGTCGGCGGCCGGTTCGCCTGGGACGACGACGGCGAGACGTTCAACACCCAGGTCGTCTGCTACGAGTACGACGATCTCCAGATGATCTTCGAGCTGCGCAACCTCCGCACGGACCGCTACCGGGGCGAGGCCATCGGCCTGCTCATGGAGTGCGATAAGGGGCACGCGAACCTCGCCCGGGCCTTCGACGCGGCCGGGAAGGGGATCCCCGTGAGCGCGCCGGACGACGGGCGCGCCGGCTGCCACTTCCGCAACTTCATCGAGGCCGTGAAGGCCGGGCAGCCGGAGCGGGCGAACGCCGGCGCGGCGGACGGCCACCTCTCAAGCGCGCTCTGCCACCTGGGCAACGTCTCCTGCCGGCTCGGCGAGCCCGTCGCTCTCGACAGCCGGGAGGACCCGTTCCCCGGCAACGACGCCGGGAACGACGCCTTCCGCCGGATGGTCGAGCACCTGAAGGAGCACGGCATCGCGCCCTCGGCGCGCTATCTCCGGGGCCGCGCCCTGACCCTCGACCCGGAGGCGGAGCGGTTCGCGACCGATCCCGAGGCGGACCGGCTCCTCACGCGCGAGTACCGGAAGCCCTACGTCGTGCCGGAGCACGCCTGATCCTACGAGGCCCCACCCGGGCGGACCGGGCGGGGAACCGACCGGGGGATGCGGCCACGCGAAAGGACAGGACATGAGCCACGCGAACCGGCATGACCGCCGCGCGACGCGCCGGGCCCGCCCCCGGCATGGCACGTCGTGGTCAACAAGCCGGCGTCGGGCCGCGCCTTCGGCTGGCCCACCAACGGCGGCATCTGGAGCTGGGGCAACGAAATCCTGGTCATGTGCCGGGATTCCCCGTACAAGGACCATCCCGGATGCTCCAACCACGACTCCAATCAGCCCCATCCCGGCTCGACGTGGACGACCTCCCGGAGCACCGACGGCGGCGCCACCTGGATGTCCGGCTGATGGAGATGCCCACGTTGAACGGCAGCCCGCCGGCGCTGAACCGGCGGCCTTCCGGCCGCCTGGTCTGCTCGTGGGGCTGGCGGCTGCCGGATTTCGGCAGCGGCCCGACCGCAATCCAGGCCCGGACCAGTGACGACAACGGGGAGACGTGGGGCGACACCCTCACCCTGCGCCGGGACGGATTCGACTACAACATCGGCTACAACCGGCAGGTCGTGCGGCCCGACGGGAAGGAGATGCGATGAAGACAGCCGCCCCGCTCCTCGCCGCGGCCGCCGCCGCCTGGCCGGCCCCTTCCCCGGCATCCGCCGAGGCGCTCGCCTACGCCGTCGAGCGCCGAGACGGATCGCTCGCCATAACCCGGGACGGCCGACCCGTCGTCGACTATGTCTTCCGGGACCCGAAGATCCCCCGCCCCTACTTCGCCCGCCTCCACGCGCCCGACGGCACGCCGGTCACGCGTAGCCAACCGCCGGTGAAGGGAACGGATCCGACGGACCACGACACCCTCCACCCGGGGCTCTGGCTCGCGTTCGGCGACCTGAACGGCGTCGACTTCTGGCGGAACCGCGGGCGCATCGAGCACGTCCGCTTCGCCGCCGGGCCCGCGGCGGACGCAAGACAGCTCTCCTTCGCCGTGGAGGAACGGTACCTCGCCCCCGGCGGGGAGGAGGTCTGCCGGGGGACGAGCGCCTATGGCCTCGTCGCGGGATCGTCGCTCCAGCCGCCGCTCCCGGGGACCCTGCTCCTGATCCGTGCGGTGCTCCGCGCGCAGGGCGAGCCGCTGACGTTCGGGCCGCAGCACGAGACGGGCCTCGGCGTCCGCGTGGCCACGCCGCTCATCGTGAAGGGCGGCAGCGGATCGATCGTCGGCAGCCACGGCGGGAGGAACGAGGCGGGGAACTGGGGTCGCGCCGGGACGTGGTGGGACTACGCCGGCACGGCCGGCGGCCGGCGCGCCGGGATCCTGATGCTCGCCGACGCCGGCAACCCGCGCCCCGTCTGGGCCCACGCGCGCGACTACGGCTTCCTGGCCATGAATCCGACCGGCCCCCCGGCCAAGCCGGTCGACTCGGAGCCCTCCGTCCCGTTCACGGTTCCCCGGGATGGAACCCTGGCGATGACGTTCGCCGTCCTGCTGCACGCGCAGCCGGCGGCGGAGCCGTGGAACGCCGCGGCCGCCGCCCGCGCCGTCGCCGCCGCGCTCGCGGCGTGGACGCCGTAGACGCCAGCCGATCCTGCGCACCATCCTGCGAACAGCCCTCCGGAGCGACGGGAGCGGGGTCGTCGCGCCGTCCGCCCCGAGCCGCTCACGCGCCCGATCAGCCGCGCGGGGGCGCTCTCAGGCGGGTTTTCCGGCTCCTCCGGATCCGTCTCCGGATGCAGGCGTGGATCCGTCATCGTCCCAACCGAGGCGGGCCAGGGCACGGCGCAGGCGGGGGGATTTCGGCGTCGGGTCCACGCCGTGGCTCCGCAGGTGGTCCCGGATCCGGCGCAGCACGCGGCGGGCCCAGAGAAACTCGGTGGCGAGGATGGCGAGACCGAGCGGAATGACGACGATGGCCGGGCCGGGCGTGACGATCATCACGACGCCGAGGAGAACCACGGACAAACCGACCAGCAGGACGATCCCCCTCCGAAGCCAACGAAGGATCCGGACGTGGCGATCCAGCGGCGGGCCGTTTCCGGACACGGTCGTCCTCCCTGCACCCGGGCCCGCCCCCCTGCCACACGCCCCGCGAATTGAGCGAAAGAACCCGCGAAAGGTCCCGAGCCCGGTCGACTCACGCGCCCGGGACGGATTCCGGCCCGCCGCGCCACGCGTTCCGACGGACGACGAGCGCACGATACGCCTCCACCATCGCGTCCGGGGACGGCGTGCCCGCCCCGCAGGCCCGGGCGATCTCCTCGGCGACCCGCCGGACCGCCGCCCCGTGCTCGTCGTCCCTTCCGAAGCCGCCGTTCGGCGTCCACTGGGCGAGATTCGTGCGACGGCGCAGCAGGTCGTCGAGGTTCATCACCATCCCCTGCTCCGCCCAGGCGCGGACCTCGGCCCAGCAGTACGGAAGGCCGGGAACGACGGGCTCTCCGAGGGATCGGTCAGCCCGGACGCGGTCGAGGATCCCGGGAGCGCCGTCCCCGTGGTGGGCGACAAGGTGCTCCGCGACACAGGGGGCGTCCAGGCCGGCCGACACCGCCCCGCGCCGGATCGACTCCGTGAAGGCCTCCCGGACGGCGTCCGGGCGCGGGGTCTCGGGGACCCAGCCGCCTTCCGGCCCCTCCCCCGGCGCCGCATAGAGTCCCCGCGCCGACCAGAGCGGAAGCCGGCGCGTGTCGAGCCGCGGCCGGCCCTGCCAGACCTCCGGAAAGAACCAGGCGATGCGCTCGGCAACCTCCGCTCCGACCTGGCGCGCCGGCGTGATCTTCCCGCCGAGCACGGCCATCAGGCCAAGATCCCGATCCACGTCGATGGCATGGTCCCGAGAGAGGGCGAGCGCCTCCTGCCCGGCCAGGCGGCCCGCGTCGATGCCGGCCCGCACGGCCAGCGGCCGGACGCCGACCCGCGACTCGATCACGGACGCCGCGTCGACGCCGGGCCGGAGCCGGAACCGCCCGCGCAGCTCGCGCAGGATGAAGGCGGTCTCGTCCGGCGCGGTGCGGACCTCGTCGAGCGCGGCCGGATCGTGGTCGATATCGGTCGTCCCGACCAGGACCGACGCCCCCCACGGGACGATGAAGAACGGGCGGCGGTCGCCGCCGGACTGGATGACGACACAGGTGGCGGCCACCCCATCCCGGGGGGCGTCGAACGCCTCGTACGGAAGCTGGAAGAACGTCCCGCGCCGCAGGACCAGGCGGTGCGCGGGACGCTCGAAGCCGGCGCGTGCGTTGAGGGCATCCGCGTGCGCCCCGCCGGCGTTCACGACAAGCCGCGTCCGGATCGCCAGCGGGCGGCCGGTCATCCGGTCGACGGCGTCGACGCCGGCGATCCGGCCGTCCCCGCCCCGCCGGAAGGAGACCCCCTCGACGTAGTTGGCGACGACGGCGCCCCAGGCCGCGGCCGTGCGGACGGTCTCGAAGGTGAGGTGCGCGTCGCTGGTGACGATCTGGACGTCGGTGTAGGCGACGCCCCCCTTCAACCCGTCCGGCCGGAGGTGCGGGGCGGCAGCCAGGACGGCCTCGGGGGTGCGGTAGACGGCGGGCCGGTGGGAGGCGCGGAAGCCGCCGAGGGCCCAGTAGAGGCGCGTGCCCCACGCGAGGGTGAAGACGCCGTGCGCGTCGTCCGCGTAGACGGGCGCGAGGAAGCGGCGCTCGCGCAGGCAGTGGGGGGCGCGCTCAAGAAAGCGGTCCCGCTCGGCACATAGCCGGGCGACGAGCCCCACGTGCAGGTGGGCCAGGTACTTGATCCCGCCCCAGATGAGCCCGCCGGAGGCCATGCTCGTGCCGGAGGCGAAATCGCCCCGGTCGATCAGGGCGACGTCGAGCCCCTGCTGCGCGAGCTCGCAGGCGACCGCGGCGCCGTTGATGCCGGAGCCGAGGACGAGGACGTCGAATTCGCGGGCGACGAGCGCGTCAAGGTTGCGGGCGCGGGCGGCGGGAGCGAGATCGGGGACCCGGGGCGCATGCGGACCGGAGGTCATCATCGGGAGACCTCCGCGAAGGGCGGGAGGAGGCAAGGATCGCTCGACGCGGCCGGCCAGGAGCCCAATCGGGGGCCGGCCTCTGTCGGGTCCCCCCCCCGGGGGCGGGCGGGGGGCGCGGGCGGGGGGGGGGGGGGGGGCGGGGGCTGGGCAGGCGCGG
>CAYUME010000264.1:0-6730 GCA_964445475.1 uncultured Planctomycetia bacterium | reverse complement strand
TCGAAACGAGCGTCACGCCTCCGGACGCGGATCCATCCCAACGAAACGAGCGCCGCAGGTGACCCCGCGGCGCTCGCGTGGAATCCGGATGCAGATGCCGTCTTTTTACTGCGGCGGCTCCTTCTGGCGGTTCAGGTGTTCGCCGAGATCCACGATCTCCACCGAGACCAGGATGAAGAGATTCCGCTTCTCGATCCCCTTCGACTTGCGGCTGAAGAAGAAGTTGATGATCGGGAGGTCGCCGAGGAAGGGGACGGTGGCATACAGGTCGCGGGACAGGATGTCGCGGAACCCGGAGATGAGGAGGGTGCCCCGGTCCGGCAGCCGGACGGTCGTTTCCGCCTTCTCGAGGACGAGGAAGGGCAGCTGAAGGACGGCGTTGATGGGCGGGTCGATGAGGACGATGCGGAACCCCTGGAAATCAGCGAAGGTCGTGCGGAGCTCCATCGTGACATAACGACGGTCGTTGCTGATGATCGGACGGACGTCGAGCACGATACCATCCTGGACATACCCGATGATGGGGTCGAGGGCGAACGCTGCGGTCGTGACCTCGACGTCGAAGTCCTGGATGTAGGCGCGCTGCGTGGCGACAAAGATGTTGGACCGCTGCGTGTTGAAGACGGTCACCCGGGGAGCGGTCACGATGAGCGCCTTTTCGGACTTCCTGACGGCGCGAAGGACGAGGGACAGTTCCTGCTCACCGAGGAAGAAGTACTCGAGACCGAGACCGCCGCGGTTGGCCAGCCGGTTGCCCAAGATGTATCCCGGAGTCCCCCCTTCGTTGATCAGCGTCCCGCCGGGACCGAGGTCGGTCAGGAAGGAGCCGATCGTCCGGAAGCGGAGGTCGTAATTCTCCGCGCGCGCGGACTCGTTGGTGATAAAGCCGGGCTCGTTCTGGCCCGTCCGGTCGTTGAAGTCCACGACCGTGGCGGGGGTGGTCGCGGAGGGGCCCGTGCTGATTTGGGCTCCGGTCGTCGGGTTGATTGCTCCGCCGACGTCCTGCAGCCCCCGGATGTCGAGACCGACGTCCTCGAGGAAGTTGTCGTTTGCCGAGATGAACCGGCTCTCGATGGAGACCATGGAGCCGGCATACTGTCGCAGCTTGGTCAGGAACTGGCGGACTTCGCGATGGGCCTCGCCCGAGTGGTTGACGAGGAGCTGCTGGTTGGGGGTGAGGGAGATTGAGTGGCTGCCCGCCTCCCAGGTCCCCGGCATCACGTTTTCCTGGACCAGGTTGACGATCTGCTCCTCGCCGATGCCGGGCGTCTTGGGCTCCTCCAGCGTGAAGGTGGCGCCCGTGAGGCCGCCCGCGGCCGCGCTCGGCGGCCTCAATTCGATCACCGGTCCGGGGTTGTCGGAGACCTTCACGAGCAGGTCGCGCACGTCATGCAGGCCCAGGACCGACTCCCCGCCGATCTGGTCCGGCTTCGTGATGAAGAGGACCTTTTCCTTGAACGTGAATGCGAGCCCGTACTGGGAGAGCAGCAGCTTCAGCACGTTGGCGAGGACGAGGTCCTTGACCTTGAAGCTGATCTTCTTCTCCATGACGGTCGTGTCGCCGCGCACGGCCTGGTCGATGACGATGCTGATCCCGGAGAACTGGCGGATGAACTCGACGACGTCCTCGAGGCCGGCCTCCTGGAAGTCGAGCTCGATTTTCAGGTTGTCGAGCTTGTTCTTGATGGCAAGGACATCGGCGTCGACCGATCCCTCCTCGCGGGCATCGGAAAGGGCGCTGATGCGCTTGGAGATCTTTCTCCACGTGAGGGGATCGGGGAAGCGCAGGGTGTCGGCGTAGGGGATCGTCGCCTCGTCGTCCTGGTTGGTGACGTGCTTCCACTCGCTGATGCGGGCGGTCAGGTAGTCTGCGTATTCCTGGCGGTGGCGCGCCTTCCAGGCGTGGTCGCGAAGGTCGACGGCGGCCCGGTAGTGCGGATCGATGATCAGGATCTCGTCGCAGAGCTCGGCGCACCGGTCGTACTGCTTCAGCTCGAAGTTCTCGATGGCTTTCTGGAGCAGCACGCGGACGCTCTCGACAACCTCGTTGCGCCGGCGCTCCTCCTCGCGGGCCGCCTCGTCGACCGCCTTCTGCCGATTCTCGTCCTCAATCTGCTGGTTCGACGCGACCTGCTCTTCCCGGGTCTTCCGGACGAGAGCCTTGACTTCCGCCAAGCGCTGCTTGAGGGCGATGTCGTAGGGGATCGCCTCCAGCTTCTCTTCGGCGCGGTTGAATTCGGAGAGGGCCTCGGCGTACTGGCGGTCGGCGAGATACCGCTTCCCCTTCTCGACGTGGTTGTCGATCTCCGTCTCCGTCTGCTGGGCCCGGACCTGGAGCTCATTCTTGACGAAGGTGCCGACCGCTTTCTCCCGGTTCGGATACTGATCGAGCAGGGTGCCGATCTCGACCTCGAGGGCCCTCGCTTCCGGATGATCCGGCGCCAGTTGGATGGCGCGTCGGACGGTGTCAAGCGCCTGGGCGTACTTGAACTCACGCTTCAGGGCGATGGCCTGCTCCACGAGCCGCTGGGCGACGAGATTGGCCTCCTGCTGCTGGACGGTCATGCCGCGCTCGACCTGATTCAAGCGCTGACGCCACATTTCGCCTGCCGGAGCGGCCGTCCCGGCCGGGGTCTCGGGCGTCCCGGCGGGCTTGGCGGACGGCATGACCGGCGCCGGAGGCGGCGTCGTCGCGGCCGCCTCCTCGATCCGGGTGTCCGCCCGATCATCGGCAGGCGGCGTGCCACCGCAGGCCGCCAGCACGAGAACTGCGGCGGAAGCCGGCAGAAGCCCGGTCCAGCGATCGGTTCCACCCAGCGTGTTGAGCACGGGATCTTCCTCCAAGCGACATTCTTCAGGAGTCCGACCGTCCGGGGCGGTCCCCGGCACGACGGTTATTTCTTCAGCTCCGAACCAGTCCCCAAGCCCTCGTGTACCTTGCCCGACCCGACGAACTCGATATCCTTCACGCCGTTGCGGAGGCACGCGTCCAGGGAGCTGACCACATACTGGAATGGGACCTTCGGGTCGGCGTCGATCTTGACGGGGATGGGGCGGTTCGTGGCCGCGCTGGGTCGATACAGGCTGCCGACCTCCGCGCCGAGGGCATCCCACTCCGGCGATATCCCCTTGAGCTTCTTGGGGTCGGCCGGGAAATTCGCGATGTGGCGCTTCTCCACGTGCGCGGAGATGACGTTGCCCGAAGCCGGGCGCAGGATGATGCGGATCTCGCGCAACTCCGGCTCAAGTACGGGGATGGGGTTGAGGCCCTTGTCCTTAGGGAGATAGGACTGGAGCTTTCCTTCGATCTGCTTGAAGTGCGCGGCGCACATGAAGAAGATGACCAACTGGAAGATGACGTCGATCATCGGCGTCATCGGCAGGTCTTCCTGCGTCTCTTCATCCGGAAGCCGCTTGCGCGGTTTCTTGCTGGCCATGCCCGATCTCCTCGTCCCTCGGCCGGCAAAGGCGAACCCGGCCTATTTGTCCTGCTGTTTCGCGTTGATCTCGACCTTGTAGATACGGACCTGGTTGTCGCCGCAGATCTGGAGGATCTTCTGCACCTCCTCGAAGGGGGCGCGGGCGTCGGCGCGGACCATGACGGAGACGTTGGAGAGGCTGGGCATTTTCGGATCCTTGAACCGGTTGGCATGCTCCGCCAGGCGGTTCTTCAGGACCTTCACGTCGGGGTAACGCTTCCCCCGGAACTTCAACTCCCACTTGTTGCTCGTCAGGTTCTTGAAGACGTTGACGATGAGCCGTTCCTTCGGCTTCTGCTTGTCCTCCAGCACCTTTTTGGCGACAGGCTGTTGGACCGCCTCCATCTCCTGCTGCGACATGTCGGTGATCAACATGAAGAAGATGATCAGCTGGAAGACAATGTCGATCATCGGGGTCATGCTGAAGCCGACGTTTCCGATCTCCTCCGGGGCTTTGCGGGCCCTTCGGACCTTTTTAGTCGGCTGTTGTTGCGGAGCATTCTGCGCCATGATGCACCTCGCCGGGGCCGTACCGTATATCGCCGACCGCGTTACTTCTGACCGCCCTCGGCCATGGGCTTGAAGCGCTCGACGATCTCTCCGGCGACGCCGCCGAGCTCCAGCGCCAACCGCTGCACGCGGTTACGAAGGATGAAGTAGACCGAGAGGACGGGGATGGCGAGGAAGAGGCCTTCGCACGTCGTGACGAGCGCCTCGTAGATGCCTTTGGCCAGCTGGGCGGGGCTGGGAGTCGCGAGCTTCTCGATCTGCTGGAAGGCGCCAATCATTCCGGTGACCGTGCCCGTGAGGCCTAGCATCGGGCCGATGTTGCCGAGAAGCGAGAGGACGGAGATCTTCTGCATGAGCTTGAGGTTTTCCTGGTCGAGAGCCTCCTCCATCCCGTTGGTCATCGCGTCCGGCCCCTCCGCCGCCCGGGCGACCGAGGCCCCGACGACGTTCGTGATGTACACCCGGGTCCCCTCGCAGAGGGCGACCGCCTCGTCGAACTGCCCCTCCTCCAGAAGGGTTTCCAGCTCGGCCACGATGTGGGGCGGGCAGAGCTTTTCCTTCTTGATGTTGACGAAGCACTCGATCGCGATGGCCATGGCCGCGATGGAGCAGAAGATGATCACATAACCCACGAGACCTCCAGCGTTGATGAGGTCCATGAGGGTCTTGTCTTGCGCAACCTCGCCTGTCGGTGCATCCCCATCCTGAGCGAATGCCATCCGGGCCATCAGGAGCCCCACGACCAAGACGGAGCCGACCAGACCCCACAGGTGTGCTCGCTTCATCGCCAACCTCTCCTAATTGACTCCCGCCTGTGCGGGATGCCATCGGTCATATAGAGGAAGCGCCAATTTATATCCCGAAATCCAGATCTGTCAAGGTAATTCGGCTCGGGCTACTTCTTCAGGGCCTTCAACTGTTCCTGGGCCTTGCCCGACCACGGCGAGGTCTTGTAGTCGCGGGTCAACTCCTCGAAGAGCGCCGAGGCCCGGTTTGCGTACTCGGCCTTGCTTTCCGGCTTTTTCAGCCCGTCCCGGAGCTGTGCGAAACAGACGCCGGCCTGGAAGAGCGCTTTCTCGTAGTCCTCCGTGGGTTCGCCCGCGGACGGGAAGTACCGCACGACCGTGCGCAGGTAGTTCAGCAGGGCGTCTTTCTGGAGCTTCGCGTCCTTCTTCTGAGACGCCTGCGCGTAGGTGATGTCGCCCAGTGCCGTGTAGGCGGCGGCCTTCAGGGCGGGGGTGTCGTTGGAGCCCTTGATCACCGCCTCGCAGAGCTTCTTCAGGTCGTCCGTCTTGTTCTCTGCGGCGAGGCACCGGATGACGCCGATCTGGGCGCTGGCTTGGATGGACGGGTTCGAGTCGCGGGTCAGCTTGTCGAACCGGTCCCTGGCCTTCCCGTAATCCTTCTGGGCCAGGTCGCTGAGCGCGACGGTGAGCTCGGCCTTGGAGGCGATCCGGGGGTCTTTTTCCTTCTTCATCTGGCCGATCGCATCGTCGATCGCGCCCTTGTCTCCCTTCCGTTGGGCGGCCGTGATCCAGCCGTCAAAAGCTTCGAACTTAAAGCACGTGGTCGGGCAGTCCTTGACGAGGCGCTTGTACGACGCGATCGCCTCGCCCCAGTTACCCGCGGCCTGATGCGTGCGGGCGATGCCGAAGAGGGCATACTGCTTGTGGACGTCGCGGGCCTGCTTCTTTTCGACCTGATCGAGGGCTTTCTTGTATTGGTCGAGGGCCTCGTCCGGCTTGCCCTCCTTGAGGAGGGCGTCCCCCTTGGAGAGACCGAACGGGGAGTCGAAGAAGAGAATGTCGACCACGTTCTCGTAATTCTCGGCCATGGTGCCGGAGGCACTGCCGGACGGCTGGTAACTGACCTTCTCGCTGGTCACTTCCATGATTTTGCCCTTCACCTCCCGGTCGCCTTTCAACTTGATGACGTCGAGGCCGCCGGCGGTCTGGGCCAAGACGCCTGTGGCGGCCAGCAGGGTGGCAGCGAGGGCGAAGGGGGCTAGATTGCGTCGCATCGTGTCCCTCCCGGTCCCCGGGGGCCGCGTCGGCGGTTCAACCCGGGCACAAAGGTGTCCAACAGGAACTAATGAAGAACCGCATCCGACGTGTCGATCCATCCCGAGCGCGTCCGCGCACGGGGGCTCACGGCTTTCGCGCCTTCGGCAGCTTGGCCTCCAGCTCCTTCTCGATCGCGTCGATGGCCGACTGGTATCCGAACTCGTTGGCATCCAGCTTCGGGTAGAGGTGCTTCTGTTTCTTGATGTATTCCATGGCCCGCTCGGCCTCGTTCAACTTGATGTAGAGCTGGACATAGGCGAGGTTGGCGTTCCAGCAGGCGCGAAGGGCCTCCTTGGGAGGCGGAGGGACGGCGACCAGGTCGACTTTCGTGATGAGCTGCCCGTAGATGCGCCGGGCCGCCTCGTACTGCTCGGTCGCCTTCTTGCGCTCCTTGTCCCAAAGCGCGTCGCCGTAGCGGACATGGACCTCGGCCTTCTCCTCGAAGAGGAATCCCATGTTCTTGAGGCGGTCGTCCTTCAGCAGGGCCTCGTAGGCCCGGATGGCGTCCTCGTACTTGCCTGCTGCCGCATTGCATTTGGCCATGCGCCACGCCGTCTTCCAGAAATCGTCCGGCTCGATCCCGGTTGGTGGCAGCTTGGACTCGCCCCGCTGGTACTGTTCGATCTAGGTCCAGAGCAGCTGAAACATATAAAGGGCCTTTTCGAAGTACTGATCGCG
>CAYUME010000263.1:0-6733 GCA_964445475.1 uncultured Planctomycetia bacterium | reverse complement strand
TCGAAGCGGAGCGATACGTCCATGGATCTGCGCGCTGTCCTGTTCGATATCGACGACACGCTTTACTCGACGACGTCTTTCGCTGCACTCGCCCGTCGCCACAGCGCCGAGACCCTCCGAAGCCTCGGCGTCGCCTATCCCGTCAACCTCCTGCTCCGCGAGCTCGACGAGATCATCACGGAATTCAGCTCGAATGACGAGCGCCACTACCATCGCCTCTTGCAGCGCCTTCCCCGCAGAACCTTCGAGGGGCTGAACACAGCCGTTCTGATCGCCGGCGCCGTCCGCGCCTACCACGAGACGAAATCGATGCTCGCCCCCTTCCCGGACGTTCTACCCGCCCTGCGTCAGCTCACGCGCACGGACCTCATCCGCGGCGTCATCACCGCAGGCCTCGAGATCAAGCAGGCGGAGAAGCTTCTCCGACTCGGGGTCTATCCCCTGCTGACCTCCACGGCCATCTTCATCTCCGACCAGATCGGGATCAGCAAGCCCAATCCCAAGCTCTATCGGCGGGCCTGCGATGAGCTGGGGATACGCCCCGAGGAGGCGCTCTACGTGGGGGACAATCCACGGACCGACATCGATCCCGCCAATGAGGTCGGCATGATCACGGTCCTCTGCCGCCGGGGGGGGAAACACGAGAATGCGCAAGGCCGCAGCCGTCCCCGGCACGCGATCCACGGATTCAACGAGTTGCTGCACCTCCTCGAGCGCCATTACGGGGTCCGGCTCGCCCGCAGGGCGGCTGCCGCCCGTCCCCGGATCGATTCCCAGGCCACCTCCCCTCGAACCCCGAACGGATAGCGCCCATGCCAATCTCACGGCCCGACGAATGGATTGCGATCCTGGATTTCGGCTCCCAGTACAGCCAGCTCATCGCGCGCCGCATACGCGAGTTGAAGGTCTACTGCGAGATCCTCCGCCACGACACGCCGGCGTCAGACCTCGCCGGCGCCCCCGAGGGCCGCCGCGCCCCCCCGCGGCCTGATCCTCTCCGGAGGCCCCGCGAGCGTTTACGCCGATGGAGCCCCCGTCTGCGACCCCGCCCTCTTCCGCCTCGGACCTCCCGTGCTCGGCATCTGCTACGGCATGCAGCTGGGCACCCAGTGCCTCGGCGGCAGCGTCACCCCGGCCTCCTCCCGCGAGTATGGCCACGCGGAGCTGGTCATCGACCGGCATGACCCCCTCTTCTCGGGGCTCCCCCCGAGCATCCGGGTCTGGATGAGTCACGGGGACCGTGTCACGAAGCTTGCAGACGCGTTCGAGATCCTCGCCCACACCCCCAACTGCCCCTTGGCCGCGGTTCGACACACGCAGATTCCCTTCTATGGCGTGCAATTCCACCCCGAGGTGGTCCATACGCCGCAAGGTCGGGACATCCTCCATAACTTCCTGATCCATGTCTGCGGCTGCCGCGGCGAGTGGTCGGTCCGCTCGTTCATCGATCGGTCCATAGAGGACATCCGCGCAACGGCCCCGGACGGAGGCGTCCTCTGCGCCGTCTCCGGCGGCGTCGATTCCACGGTGACCGCAGCCCTCTGCGCCCGCGCGGTGGGCGACCGCCTGCTGTCGGTCTTTGTCGACAACGGGCTCCTCCGACACACGGAGGCCGAGACCGTCGAAGGGGTCCTCCGCGACGCGCTCGGCATCCGGTTGGTCGTCGTGCGTGCGTCAGACCGATTCCTGGCGGCCCTTCGGGATGTCACCGATCCGGAGGTGAAGCGCAAGCGGATCGGTCACGAATTCATCGCCGTGTTCCGCGATGAGGCCTCCCGTCACGCGGACCTCCGCTACCTGGCCCAGGGGACGCTGTACCCGGACGTCATCGAAAGCCACTCCCCGTTCAAGGGCCCCTCCGCCACCATCAAGTCGCACCACAATGTCGGCGGACTCCCCGCCGAACTGGGCTTCACCCTGATCGAACCGCTCCGCTACTGCTTCAAGGACGAGGTGCGGGAGGTCGGTCGCGAGCTGGGCGTCCCCCCCGCCATGATCCAACGGCAGCCGTTCCCCGGCCCGGGACTTGCCGTCCGCGTCGTCGGGTCGATCACCCAGAGTCGTCTGGATCTCCTCCGCGCGGCCGACGCGATCGTCGTCGACGAATTCGAGCGCCGCGGCCTCCACGAACGCCTCTGGCAGTACTTTGCCGTCCTCCTGCCCGTCCAGAGCGTCGGCGTCATGGGGGACGAGCGAACGTATGAAAACGTCGTCGCCATCCGTGCGGTCGAAAGCCAGGATGGCATGACCGCCGATTGGGCCCGTCTGCCGGACGACGCCCTCGCGGCCCTTTCCAACCGGATCATCAACGAGGTCCGCGGCATCAACCGTGTCGTCTACGATATCAGTTCCAAGCCGCCTTCCACCATCGAATGGGAATAATACATTTTGCGCCTTGCTCTCCGACATGATAAACTAGCCCTCGCGTTCGTCGTGTCGTAGCTTTGCAAGCCCTCCATCGCAAGGCACAAGACCCTATGGGACGCACGGACGACATCCTCTTCGGCAAGCTGGCCGTCGCCCACAAGATCATCACGCCCGAGCAGTTGTCGGACTGTGTGGCATCCCAGGCCATGGCCGGTGAAATGACCCCCCTCGGTCAGATCATGCTGGAACGGGGGATCATGAAGCAGGACGAGATCGATCTGCTCCTGCGCCTGCAGCGCGAGGGACTTGAACAGATCGATCCGGCCACCAACCTGAAGCGAGAGTCCCTCCTGTTCGGCCGGATCGTCGTGGAAGAGGGCTTCGCCACCCAGGAAGAGGTCCACATCTGCGTCCGCGCGCAAGCCCTGGACGGGGAACAGGGCCGGACGCATCGCTCGCTAGGCGACATCATGGTCGAGAAAGGATACCTCACGACGCGGCAGATGCACAAGATCCTGGAAAAACAGAAAGCCGCAATCGCCGAGGCCCAGGCAACCCTGTCCCGCCCTGGAACAATCCCCGTTGCCCGTCAAGCCGCGAAACCGGTGCCGGCTGCGCCCCCCCCTCCTGCCATTGCGCCGGAACCCACGTCGCCGCCCGATACGTCGTTCGATCCCATCGAGCCGGTTCCGGTTGAGGCCGCCCTCCCGCTTGCCCCGGAGCCTGCGCTCGAGCCGGTTGTTGATCCCATCATGGAGCCCCTTGAAGAGCCCCCCGTCATCGCCGAAGAGCCGCCCCCGCCCCCGCCCCCGCCTCCGCCGCGTCAGCCACCATCGCCAACTCGGATAGCCCAACAGTCGGTTCGCCCCGGCCAGACTCCCGCGCCTCGTCCGGCACAACCACCTCGCCCGGCCACCACATCGGGCCCCGGACGCCCCCCCGTGCGACCTGCCACCGTGGCATCGCCTCGACCCGCCGCCAAGCCGGCAAAAAAACTTCAGTGCCCTATCTGCGACAATGCCTTCCAGGGAGCTCCGGACGACTCCGGCTGGGTCAAATGTCCGCAGTGCGGCACCGGCTTCTCGCCGAAGTAAGATCGCCCCACAACCCGACGGCCGTATTCCGTTTCCTGGAACCGGCCCCTCCCCTGACGTGCTGCGCAAGATCGCTGACCCTGCATCCCCGTCGTTCCCTGCCGCGTCTCCTGAAGGAGCAGGTTTGATTTCCGCCGGTCCGCAGGATACGATATCGCCATGACACGTGAAGGAGCAGGCACGTCCTCGGTCATTCCGCTGCCGGCGGATCTGTCGCCAGTCGAGGGACTTCCTCCGAACGGGAGGACGGTCCTCGAGCGCCGCTACCTCCGCCGGGACCCCTCCGGCCGCCCTGTCGAGACGCCAGAAGACCTTTTCTGGCGTGTCGCAACCAGTGTCGCGCAGGCCGAGGCCGCGTACGCCCCGCCGGGCGAGGAGGCCTCCGCCCGCGTCGAGCGATTCTCCCGCGAGTTCTACGGCATGATGGCGCGGCTCGACTTCCTTCCTAATTCCCCCGCCCTCATGAACGCCGGGCGTCCCCTCGGCCAGTGCTTCGCCTGCTTCGTCCTGCCGATCGAGGACACTATTCTTTCCGATCGGGGCGACGGCATCTTCGACGCCGTCCGTGCAGCGGCTTACATCCATAAAACGGGAGGCGGGACCGGATTTTCCTTCTCGCGTCTCCGCCCGGAGGGAACCACCGTTCGGTCCTCCGGAGGACGCGCCTCCGGCCCCGTCTCCTTCATGCGCGTTTTCAATGCCGCGACGGACGCGATCAACCAGGGCGGATTCCGTCGCGGCGCCAACATGGCCGTCCTTCGCGTCGACCACCCCGACATCATCGATTTCATCGACCTCAAGACCGATGCCCGGGAGATGCGGAATTTCAACCTCTCGGTGGGCGTCACCGACGAGTTCCTCGACGCCGCCCGGGAGGGGAAGCCCCACTATGTCGTGGACCCGCACACCCGCGACCGGCGTCCCCTCCGGGCCAAGATCCGGGACGACGAGGGGCGCCTCACCGGATTCGAAGAACGAGCCTGGTCCGCGCGGGAAGTCTTCGATCGCATCGTGCGGCGCGCCTGGGAATCCGGCGAGCCGGGCATCGTCTTCCTGGACCGGATCAACCGTTTCAACCCGACCCCCCAGCTCGGCCCCATGGAGGCGACCAACCCGTGCGGCGAACAGCCGCTCCTCCCTTGGGAGGCATGCAACCTGGGCTCCTTGAACCTCGGCCGCTTCGTCGTCGAGGGCACCGCCGTCACGGAGCCGGCCTCCCGCATCGACTGGCCCCGTCTGGCTCGCCAGGTCGCGCTGGGTGTCCGCTTCCTCGATAATGTCATCGACATCAACGCCTACCCGCACCCCCAGATCGATTTCCTCGTGAAGTCAAACCGGAAGATCGGACTGGGCGTGATGGGATGGGCCGACCTGCTTTTCCGTCTGGAGGTCCCTTACGACGCGCCGGAGTCCGTCACCCTCGCGGATCGCCTGATGGGATTCATCAAGGAGGAGGCCTGGAAAGCCTCGATGTCCCTGGCTCAGGAACGCGGGCCGTTCCCGAACTTCGACGGCAGTCTCTTCACGGCGGGCAACGTCGACCATCCCTTCTTTTCAGAGGCCTGGCGCCAGTCCTGCCGCCGCGAGGGGCGCCGGGTCCCGATCCGGAACGCCACGGTCACCACCATCGCGCCCACCGGGACCCTCAGCATCGTGGCCGGCACCACCGGAGGCATCGAACCCGCCTTCTCGCTCGCCTTCCATCGTCAGATCCTGGACGGAGAGACCCTGCTGGAGGTCCACCCGGAGTTCAAACGGACCGCCGAGGCGCGCGGCTTCTATTCGGACGACCTGATCCGCCGTGTCGTTGCCGCCGGGACCCTCCGGTCCCTCTCCGACGTCCCGGAGCGATGGCGGCGCGTCTTCACCTCCGCGCGGGACGTCTCCCCCGAGGCCCACCTCCGAATGCAGGCGGCCTTCCAGAAATTCACCGACAACGCCGTCTCCAAGACGGTCAACTTCGCGAGCGAGGCGACCGAGGAAGAGATCCGTCATGTCTACGAGCTGGCCGTCTCGCTCGGCGTCAAAGGGGTGACGGTCTATCGCGACGGATGTCGCGCCGGGCAGCCCATGGCACTGGCGGCGGAGCCCGCGCCCACCGCCCATGCGGGAGAGACCCGCCGGGACGACGGGGGCATTCCCCCGCCGTCGCATCCGCCCAAACGCCCCGTCCCCGACGAGGCCGCCGGCGTCCGCTACCGCGTCCCGACCAACCTCGGCGACGCCTATGTCACCATCACCGAGGATGCACAGGGGGCGCGCGAGCTCTTCACCAACCTCGGGAAGTCCGGCTCCGACATCCAGGCCCTCTCCGAGGCCCTCTCCCGCGTCATCAGCACGAGTCTCGGCTATGGGGTCCCGCTGGAGGCCCTGGCCAAGCAGCTCCTCAACATCACATCCCAGCCAGTCTTCCACCGGGACGGGATGGTGAAGTCGCTGCCGGACGGTATCGGCCAGGCGATGCTGCGCCACCTGACGCGGCTGCAGGGACGGGGGAGCGCGGTCGAGTCCCGGGTCCGCGACGTCGGCGGGCTGACCGGAGCCCTCTGCCCCGAGTGCGGCACCCCCCTCGTCTTCGAGGAAGGCTGCTCCGGCGGCAAGTGCCGCGGCTGCGGCTATGCCAACTGCTGACGGATCGCCGGACGAACGCCCCCGGTCGACGGCGACGGATCACGCCCCCCACCCCTTCCGCGGCTCCCGCCTCACCCGCGCGTTCAGCTCCGGGAGATTCGTGCAGCGCATCGCCTTGCCGTCCCACGCCACCTTCTTCCCGACGCCGGCCTTGACGGCCAGGTTGCCGAGCAGCACGAACTCCGTCAGCGGCCCGGCATGGTCCACGAAGTTCGAGAAGGCCGGCCGGCCCCCCTTGGCCGCCGCCACCCACTCCCGGAAGTGGTCGCTCTCGCAACGCGGGATCGTCTTCGGGGGCGCCTGGAAGTTCTTCCCGCCGCCCCCCATGAAGTGCGGGGCGTGTGTCAGGGAGTAGCTCAGCTTCCCCTTCTCCCCCACCAGAATGCTGCCGGCCTCCGGGAAAGGCTTGTCGGCCGGGACCTCGGCCACGTCCCGATCCGGATACGCCGCCCCGTCGTACCAGAAGAGCGTGCACGCCGGCATCCCCGCGCGCACCGGGATGTCCCAACGGAGGACCGACGAACGCGGAAACATCTCCTCGGTCCCGTCGCCGGAGTCCCGGATCAGCTCGACCGAGCTGGCCGACTCGACCTTGAGGGCGGAAAAGATGCCGCTGAGGGCATGGCACCCGATGTCTCCCA
>CAYUME010000262.1:0-6740 GCA_964445475.1 uncultured Planctomycetia bacterium | reverse complement strand
TTATCGCACTCTTAATGATTGTCGGATGCAATTCGGGAAATCTAGATGAATTGTCTGCAGCGGCCCAGCCGCTTGTGCACACGGAGGACAGCAGGCCAACGCGGCCCTTGAAACGAAAAATAGCGCAACGCGGGGTGAGCGCAGTTGCAGTATCTTCGTCGGGCTTCGGGCGCAGGGATCGGTTTTCAAAGAGCACAAAGTCAGGCGGTCTTCTTGATGCTTCGTGCGTAAAGGATTTCGAGAAACGGGAGACGATGGTCGCCACCGGCATGAATGCGCCGGACGGAACACAAGGCGATCTGCGGATCGCAGCGCCTGGCCAGGAGCGATTTCGGTTTCGGAACCGACTTGTACACTTCATCTGGCGTCCTACTTGCGTGAATCCACATCGGTCGATGGCAGTTGTACCAGTCCTGGAAAATGTCCAGCCTGCGCTGAATCCAGTCCAGCTTCCACGCGAACAGCGTGAACCGCTGCCAGACCCGCAGCGTCTTGAAGAATCGCTCGACCTTCCCGTTGAACTGGCACGACCGCTTCCGACCCTTCGCCAGCGCAATGCCTCGCTTCTCGACCAGGCGCCGGAACCACGCCCGGAACTGGCACCCATGATCGGTGACCAGGAAACGGGGTGCACCGAATTCGGCGATGCACGTCTTCACCAGCCTCCAGATGTTCATCGAAGTCGGCGCGTCCCTGAATACGCGAAGTTCCAGGAGCTTCCTCGAGAAACCGTCCAGTACCGCCGCCACGTAGAAGCGCACCCAGAAGAAGTCGATCGTCATGAGGTCCAGGTGCCACGTCCGGTTGGGCTTTTCGGGGCGGAGGATGTGGTGCGGTACAACCTCGGATTCCGTCTCGATGGCTTCGGGCCTTGCTTGGACCGGTGCCGCGGGCTTCATCTCGCGCAGGATCCGTTGGACGGACGACCGGCTGAGCTGGATCCCCGCGCGGACAATCGCCATGGCGATGGAGCGCGTCCCGAATTCCCGTTCCGGACAGAGCCGACGGATCTCGTGGACGAGCCAGCGACCGGCGTCGCTGATCTTGTTGAAGGGCGCCTTCCCGAAGAAGGTGCCGACATCACGGCCGGTCCTGAACTGCCGGATCCAGCCCCGGATCGTGTTGGGATGGAGGACGTACCGCTCAGCCGCCTGTTCCACGGAAAGGCCGCGCAGTCGCATGAGCTGGAGGACCTCGAAACGGTCCTCGTCCATGAACCGGGGCCGACTGTGAGGCGGCAGGGCCTCAATACGTCTCCGGAAGACGCCGACTTCGCGCTCCCGGATGGCGAGCTTCCAGGCCTCCTCGTCGCGTCCCGCCAAGGTCCGAACCATCGGCGATGCGCTCGCCGCCGCCCGGCCTCGGGCGAGCATGTAGACCTGCATGAGCATCACGGCGATGGAATCGACGGCCCGCCGGAGCGTCACGGGCCAGCAAGAAAGATTCCGACTGTCAAGATCCATTGGCACGCCTCCCCACAAGCAGTTGAGGGGGAGAAGTGTCGGACAAATGCGATGAACCGGTCAATGAAAAGGGGCCGTCATCATGAGAAATATCGGCCGAGAAACTCCCGCGGGGTGAGGATCTCGATGCCCTGGAAGGATCCCAGGGGGCGGATGTGCTTCATGTTGCCGGTGACGATCAGGTCGGCCTCGGCCTCGAGCGCGCATTCCAGGATCCGGTTGTCGGCTTCCTTCCCCCGGATGACCGCCACCGAGCCGCGCGGCTCGACCACGGTCCCGAGCAGGCGGACCTCCTCGATCAGGAGCGATACGGCGTCCGCCGGGAGCTTCAGCTTCGCGCGCAGATTGGTCTCGAGCTCCCGCAGGATGAAGGGGGAGACGAAGAGCCGGAAGCGGCGCTCCTCGACCAGCGTCCAGATCCGCCTCGTCCCGCCGTGAAATGCCAAGGCGGAGATCAGGACGTTGGTGTCGGCCACGACGCGGAGGCCATCCGGCGATCGGGAGACGGCCATCAGGATCGCCCCTCGTCGATCAGGCGCTCGAGATCCGCGAGGCGTCGAATGCCCTGTTTCCCGAGCCGGGTCGCCAGCCGGTTCCGGGCGGCCAGGACGCCTTCCTTCCTCGCGATGTAGTCCCGCAGGGCCTCGCGGACGAGCTCCGACTTGTTCCGCAGCTCGTCCTTGGCCAACGACATGGCCTTCCGGTAAAGCTGGGGCGACAGGCTCACGGTCATCTGGATACTGATCCGACCCATGGCAGGTACCTCCATTACAATGACTTACAATTCAATTATACCACCGCATCCGTCTCGAGCAAGGCATTTGCCGCCGGTACGCTTCGGCCGTGTTCCATCTCCCCGTCAACACGAACGCAATCGATTCGAATTGGCGATACAATATATTTGCTGTGCAGCGGCCCAGCCGCTTGTGAACACGGAGGACAGCGATCCAAGTGGCCCTTAAACGAAAATAAAGCAACGACGCAGGGTAGGCGCAGCTGCAGTATCTCCGTCGGGCTTCTGGCGCAGGGATCGGTTTTCAAAGAGCGGCAGAGTCCGGCGGTCTTCTTGATGCGTCGGGCGTAGCGGATGTCGAGTTGAGGGAGATGATGATCACTTCCGGCATGGATGCGCCGGACGGAACACAAGGCGATCTGCGGATCGCAGCGCCTGGCCTGGAGCGCCTCCGGCTTCAGAATCGAGTTGTACACTTCATCTGGCGTCCTGCCCGCGTGAATCCACATCGGCCGCTGGCCGTTGTACCAATCCAGGAAGACGTCCAGCCTGCGTTGAATCCAATCCAACTTCCATGCAAACAGCGTGAACCGCTGCCAGATCCGCAGCGTCTTGAAGAATCGTTCGACCTTCCCGTTGAACTGGCACGACCGCTTCCGGCCCTTCACCAACGCGATGCCTCGCTTCTCGACGAGGCGCCGGAACCACGCCCGGAACTGGCATCCATGATCGGTGACCAGGAAACGGGGCTCACCGAATTCGGCGATGCACGTCTTCACCATTCTCCAGATGTTCATCGATGTAGGCGCGTCCCGGAATACGCGCAGTCCCAGGAGCTTCCTCGAGAAGCCGTCTAATACCGCCGCCACGTAGAAGCGCACCCAGAAGAAGTCGATCGTCATGAGGTCCAGGTGCCACGTCCGGTTGGGCTTTTCGGGCCGGAGGATGTGATGCGGCTCGGCTTGGGGTGCGTCCTTGGCGGAGGCGGACTTCGCCGTGACAGGGGCCGCAGGCTTCTTCTCATGCAGGAACCGCTGGACGGACGACCGGCTGAGCTGGATCCCCGCGCGGACGATCGCCATGGCGATGGAGCGGGTGCCGAACTCCCGTTCCGGGCAGAGCCGCCGGATCTCGTGAACGAGCCAACGAACGGCATCGTTGATCTTGTTCAACGGCGCCTTTCCGAAAAAAGCCCCTATGTTGCGCCCCGTCCTGAACTGCCTGATCCAGCCCCGAATGGTGTTGGGATGGAGGACGTACCGCTCGGCCGCCTGTTCCACGGAGAGCCCTCGCAGCCGCATGAGCTGGAGGACCTCGAACCGGTCCTCGTCCAGGAAATGGGGCCGACTGTGCGGCGGCATGGCCTCGATGCGTCTCCGGAAGACGCCGACTTCGCGCTCCCGGATGGCCAGCTTCCAGGCCTCCTCGTCGCGCCCCGCCAACGTCCGCACCACCGGCGAGGCGCTGGAGGCTGCCCGGCCTCGCGCCAGCATGTAGACCTGCATGAGCATCACGGCGATGGAATCGACGGCCCGCCGGAGCGGCGCAGGCCAGCACAAAGGATTTCGCCCGTTGAATTCCATGGATACCCTTCCCCAGGCTGATTCAAACGGGGGAGTGTCTGGTGATGGCTATGAACGCGTCAGCAAAAACACGTGAAATGGCTTGCGCCGTGGTGGGCTGCCACAATAGAGGAATGAGTTGACATCGGGCAATAATTGGGAGGCCTAACAAACCTCTGGGCCACCACACACGTGACGCCGGAGATGATCCAGGCGGCGATCGAGCGTCTTCCTGCCGTCGCAACGGCTTGTAAAGCCGTTGCAGTGGACAACGAAGTGGACAACGGGAGGGGGGTGGAAAGTGCGTGATTTAAGTGCATACCCAATATATAATCCCGACTCGACTTGCGACCCGGAGGGGTGGCCGAGTGGTCGATGGCGGCGGCTTGCTAAGCCGTTGAGTGGGGTAATCCCTGCTCCCAGGGTTCGAATCCCTGCCCCTCCGCTCTCCCTGAGCGAGAGCGGGTCGGTTCGCGTCGGGCGTGACGAGTCCCCTCCGCGGATCCCTCCCCGTGCCCTCCTTCTCCCGGCCCTTCCTGCCCTTCCTGCCCTTGCTTTCCCATGCCGGCCGGGCCCGTCGCGCGGCGCACCCCCGCTCCCGGGACGTTGACGCGGCGGGAGTCGCGTCGCCGCCGGGTCAGAACGGGGTCTTCAGGTCCGCGAAGTCGGCCTCGATCTGCCAGCGGCGCGCGATGAGACCCGCCACGGCGCGCACCCCGAACGTCTCCGTCGCGTAGTGCCCGGCGAAGATCGCGTGGAGGCCGTACTCGCGCGCGACGTGGTAGGCGGAGAGCTTCGGCTCGCCCGTGATGTAGACGTCGATCCCCTTCTGCCCCGCCTCGGCCAGCTCGTCGGCCGCCCCGCCGGAGACCACGGCGACCGTCCGGACCCGCGACCGGCCGAAGTCCATGCTCCGGAGAGGCGCAGCCATGACCCGCCCGACCCGCATCTTGAGGGTCTCGTAGGGGACAAGTCCGGGCAGCTCGCCGGCGAACCCGATGGCCGTGCCGTTGTAGAGGCCGAAGGGGCGCAGACGGCGGAGCCCCAGGGCCCGGCAGATCAGGATGTTGTTCCCGCAGCGCGGGTGGGCGTCGAGCGGGAGGTGGCAGGCGTAGAGCGCCATGTCGTTCCGGATCAGGAAGGACACCCGCCGGTGGTTGAGCCCCGCGATCCGCCGGAGGGAATCGCCCCAGCTGATCCCGTGGTGGCAGACGACCAGGTCGGCGCGCCGCCGCCGCGCCTCCTCGAAGAGCTGCAGGGAGGCGTCCACCCCGCAGCAGACCTTCCGCACCCGCCCCCCGTTGGCGACCTGCAGCCCGTTGTGCGACGCGTCGCGGAACGCGTCGACGTTCAGCGTCCGGTCCAGCCACGCGCAGAGGGTCGCGAGATCCGCCATGTCCGGGCCCCTTTCCCGTTGCGCGGGGCGCCCGCGCGCCCCGCGTGCCGGGCATTGTAAAGTCGACGCGGCGGGGGCGTCCACCCGAATGCGGACCGGCCCGAACGTCCTGTGTCCCCGGCTGTCACAGGGGATCCCGATACCCTTCATGGAGACGCGATCCGGGCGGAACCCTTACGGGAAGGAGCCCTCCATGAAGCGCCGCGATTTCGTCCACGCCACCGTGTCGGCCGGCCTGATCCTGGGGTCCGCACGATTCCTTCACGCCGTAACGGGAAAAACCGAGCCCGCTTCCCGGCGGGCGCGGGGGCTGGCCACCGGCCTCCGCGAGCTGGACGACCTCCTGGGCGGCCTGCGCCGCGGGGAGCTCGTCGCCCTCGCCGGGCCGTCGGGCGCCGGCAAGACCGGCCTGTCCGCCCAGGTGGCGGCCCACGCGGCCGTCGGACTGGAGGTGCCCGTCGCCTGGCTCAGCCTGGAGGACTTCAGCGACGATCTCCGCCGCCGGATGGCCTGCCAGCTGGCGTGCGTCGATTCCGCCCGCGAGCGGATCGGCCCGATGTCCGACGAGGAGGCCCGGCGCCTGGCGGCCGCCGCGGCCGCGCTTCGCGCCGCGCCCCTGTCGATCGACGCCGGGTTCCGCCTCTGCCCGGACGACGTCGCGGCGCTCGCGCGGCGGCGGGCCCACGAGGGAAGGGCGGAGCTGATCGTGGTGGACCACGTCCCCGGGCTGCTTGCGGCGGGAAATCGCGACGGGGCCCGGGACGACCGCGGCCGCACGCTCAGGCAGGGCCTGCGCGCCCTCGCGCGGGAGCTGGACGTCCCGATCCTGGCGATCGCGCAGACGCGGACGTCCGGAGAGGCGTGCGGCGCGGCGGCGGACGGGGCAGACCGGGTGTTGCGGCTGCGGCGCGTCGAGGATCCGGCGATGACCGGCGGATTCCAGGGCCGGGAGGCCGTCCTCGTGGAGGGGGCACGCGAAGCGGGCCGCGCCCGGCTCTGCTTCGACAGCCGCTCCGGCCGGCTCTGGAGCCGGGAAATGTACCCGGCGATCCGGGAGGGCGTCGCGTCGTTCCCGGGATGCACACGACAGGCATGAAAGAGATGGGCGTGCTATAAAGCTGAAACTCAAGCTGGCCGACGGCAAGGTGCGACTCGACACGAACGGGGACGGCACCGTTGGCGACCCGGACGCCCCGGCGGTCGGGACTCGTCAGGATTCCCCTGGCGTTCGGGGGCCGGACGGTCGAGTACCCCGTCCGCGTCCAGATCGCCGAGACGCGCTACGTCCTGCTCTTCGGCGGGCTCACCCTGCAGGGCGAGATCGACGGGCGGACGATCCGCCTGTTCGACGAGAACCTGGACGGCCGGTTCGGCGTGGCGGGTGAGGACACCCTGCTCGTCACCTCCGGGCGGGCCCCGGCGGAGGGCGCCGGGGCGGACTGCGAGCGGATTCCCATCTCCCGCCACGCGGCCCTGGGCGGCCTCCGGTACGCGATCGCCCTGGAGGAGGCGGTCCGGTGCGCCGAGAAGGCGGCCGGGCTGTACCCCGATCCCGGCATCGCGGAGCGGGCCCGGACATACCGGAA
>CAYUME010000261.1:0-6744 GCA_964445475.1 uncultured Planctomycetia bacterium | reverse complement strand
GCCGGCCGGCACGGGAGTCGCGGGCGCGGCGGGGGCCGGGGCCTTGGTCTTCTCCGGCGGCGGGGCGGGCTTGATCAGCTCGTCCCCGTCCTCCGTGACGACCTTCACCCCCGGCCGGACCGCGGCAAGGCCGAGACCGGCCTCGGGAATCAGGCGGAAGTGGCCGGCGCGGACCTGGTTGGCGCGCTCCTCGCGATTGTACGGCGCGGCGAGGTGGCAGAGGAGGCAGTCGACGCCGTGGGCACCGCCCGTCTTCCACTTCGAGACGCTGCGCTTGCCGTCCGCCGAGCGCTCCTCCGTCACGTCGCGCTTCCGGCCGTCCGCCATCCACTCGAGGAGGCTTCCGCCGGGGTGGTGCGCGCCGAAATGGAGGGCGAAATCCCAGTCGGACATCCCGACGTCCGCGGGCTTGCGCGCCCCCGGCCATGCGCGGTAGGAGAGGGGCAACTGGGTCTGCGTGCCGGCATCCCAGAAGATCCATGGCTCGCCCGGGCGCCCGTCCTCGGCCCCCTCGCGACCCGCCTGGAAGTGCCAGCCCATCGCGATGGACGCGTAGTCGTGGCACTTCCCGCAGGTCCCCTGCGGGCTGTAGGGCTCGAAGGTCGTCCCGTCGACCAGCTTTTTCTTGGCGTCGAAGAGACCGATGCGGTGGACGAATGCGCCGTCGACGCCGGCGCGGAGCCGGCCGGGGACGGCCCCGGACGCGAAGGAGAGCTTGAGGATGGCATGGGCGCTGGGGACGGCGGGGTCCTTCGCGTGGCAGTGCTTGCAGGCCTGGGCGGGGCGGGACCTCATCGGGAGGCCGTGGGCGCCGCGATCCCAGGCCGCCGTCTCGTTCGCGTGGCACCGGGCGCACTTGTCGTCCGGGACGGCGGCGAACTGCTGCTTCGGGTCGTGCGCCTTGAGCTTCCGGGCCTCCTCGGGCAGATTCGGCTGGGGTCGCTGGTTGCCGCCGTGGCAGGCGACGCAGTAGACCTTCTCGTGCACGCTCGCCTTGAGGGCCGTTTCCGGGGGCTCGTGGCACTCGACGCAGGAATTGGGCATCTCGGCGGCGGAGGCGGCCGGCGCCGGAGGCAGGACGAGCGCCGCCGCGCAGGCGGCCAGGAGGACGGGAACGCGAGGGGATCTCATGGCGGCGACCTCGAGAAGGAAGGGGACGCGGCGCATTATAGCGGAAGGGAAATCGTTTGCACGGGATTTTGATCCCGCTTTCGTTTGGCTTCCGCGCCGCAGCACCCTATAATTTGCCCTCCGCGTCCCGCGTTACGCCCTTTTCGACCCCACGGCCATGAAATCCAAGATCACCCTCGCGACCGGCAACATCGCGGAGATCGAGGCAGACGCGATCGTCAACTCCGCCAACAACGACCTCATCCTCGGCGGCGGCGTGGCCGGCGCCCTCCGCAAGGCCGGGGGGGAATCCATCCAGGGCGAGCTGAACCGGATCGGGACGATCCCGCTCGGCGAGGCGGTGGTCACCGGCCCCGGACAGCTCAAGGCGAAGCTCGTCATCCACGCCGCCGCCGTCTCGCTGGGGCTGTGGGCCACGAAGGAGAACGTCCGGCTGGCCACCCGCAACGCGCTTCAGCGCGCCGAGGAGCGGAAGTGCAAGTCCGTCGCCTTCCCCGCCATCGGCACCGGCATCGGGGCCTTTTCCATCGACCGGTGCGCCGAGATCATGCTCGAGGAGGTCCTCGCCCACCTCAAGAAGGGGTCCGGCCTCGAGAAGGTCCTCTTCGTCCTCTTCGACGAGAAGACCTTCAAGGCCTTCGAGGAGAAGGTGAACCGGATCGACGAGAACGGCGTGATGCAGAAGGCGCCCGAAGAGGACAACCGGCCGGACCCGCTGCCGCCGCCCCCGCCCCCGCCCCGACGGAGCGGCCCCCCCCCGGGCGGACACCGTCCGGGCGGGCGGTAGCCGCCCCGTACGCTTCACGCCTTACGCAACGCTCCACGCCCTACGCTCCACGCAAAACACCCCCTCCCTCCACCCGCACGCAACCGGCCTCCCCCAGGGCCCCCTCCACGTCGACCGCCACGTCCAGGAACATCCTCACGACATCGATGTTCGTGAGCAGATGCTGCGTCACCTCCGGCGTGCGATAGACGGAGCGGCCGGCGGCCAGGGCACAGGGGATCACCAGCTGGTCGGCGGCGTGCGCGTCCACGGTCGCGCCGGCCCGGAGAAAAGCCTCGAACCCGTCGACGGCCTCGCCGGCCACGACCTCGGCCGGTTTCCCCTTCCGGCCGAGGACCGCCCAGCCGGCGCTCGAGGCGCCCGCGCGCGCCTCGAGCAGGAACATCACCCCCGACCCGTCGGCGCCGGCCACGTCGGTCTCGTCGCGGATCTCCACACCGGACAGGCCCGCGTCCGGGAACAGCACCCGCAGCCGGCCGCGCGCCCGCTCGATCATCCGCCCGGGGATGTGCATCGGGAGGTTGCTGATGACGACGCGGAGCACGATGGCCTCCACGGGGCCGGGCGCCTCGGACACGAGGGGACGCAGCGGGGAGGCCCCCCGCCCCCGGACGACGCACCGGAGATACCCGCCCCCCGCCGGGTAGTAACCGGCGTGCTCGACCGCCAACTCCGCCTCCGCGCCCATCGCCGCAAGGGCGGGAAGCCAGACCCGGTGGACGTAATCCGCCGGCGGGCTCCAGGGAACGTGGGTGCCGCCGGTGAGGACGACCTCCGAATCGGAGGGCTGGAAGGCAAGCGGGAGCAGCACCGTCTGGAGGATGAGCGGAACGGCGCCGGCGGTGCCGACGGAGACCCGGCAGGAGCCCGGCTTGATGGATCCCGGGTGGAAGGCGAGCGCCGTCGAATTGACGCGGTCCCCCTCCACCTCGGCACCCGTGATCCGTGCCGCGGCGCAGACGGCGGCCAGGTGCTGGGGACGGAGGCCGGGCTTCTCCCGCCCGGCGCGGATCTTGTGGATGCGGAAGGGCCGGCCGGTCAGGGCGGAAAGCGTGAGGGCGGAGCGGAGGATCTGCCCGCCGCCCTCGCCCCGGGAGCCGTCGATGACGATCGCATCCGACATGAACCGCCGCCCCCTTCCCGGCCCGATCCCAACGCGGCGGGAGGGGTTGGTCCCCCGCGCGTCCGAGCCGTCCCCCCATCGGGCGGGGGACAATCCCGATCCCGCGGGCCGCCCCCCCGCGCCCGGGACGCTACAGCAGACCGCGGATCCGGTCGTCGAGGGCCTGCTGGTCCTTCGTGAAGGCGCGAAGGGCGGCCAGGTTGAGCAGGGCGTCCAGGCCGATCTCGCCGGACGCGAGCCGGCTCCGCCACGTCGTCCAGGCGGGGATCTTCCCTTCTTTCGTCGCGACCGCGACATCCTCCGCCGACCAGCGCGGGAGGAAGCCGCCGAGGCCGGCGCGGTGATAGTGGTCCTGAAGGGTCTCCGGCGTCAACGCGTCCACGTCCCCCGCCGCCGCGTCCTCCGTGGCCCGCACGAACGCCTCCGGCACATCCCAGAGCGTGGCGGCATTGAAGTCCTCCAGGCGCACGCCGGGGGCCGTCGACACCGGCGGGTCGTCCTCCACGTGCGGGACGACGCGTTCGGGGGGATGCTGGAGGTACTGGGCGGCGACCTTGGGGGGCATCGTGTAGACGTCGACCCCCGCGAGGGCGGGGACCTGGGAGCCCTCCCGCATGCTGGCGCCGATGAGGAGGCTGCCGGAGCGCCCCGAGCGGCGCAGGTCGCGCAGCGCGCGCTGGGTCGCCAGCGTCGCCTTCTCCCCGGCGTTCCGGCCGTCGCCCAGCTTGTTGTCCGCGACGAAGGCGTTGAGCCGCCCCATGAAGACATTCACGAAGGCCGGGTCGGCGATCCGGGCGGCGGCGACGTTCTGCCGGGCGGAGAAGCCGAGGGTGAAGTTGACGGGGATACCCGCGCGCGCGAGGCGGCGTGCGGCGAGGAGGCCCGCCGCCGTGAGCGGGACCTTCACGATGAACCGGTCGGGACGGATCGCATGGAAGCGCCGCCCGTAGGCGACGCTGCGCTCGACGTCGTGGGCGAGGTCGGTGTGGAGCTCGACGCTGACGCGCGCGTCGAACGCCCGGACCAGCCGGAGACCGTGCCGGGCGTTGAGGACGAAGGCGATCTCGAGGACCAGGGCCCGCTCGTCGATCGCGGGATCGGCCTTCCGGATCGCCGCGGCGGCGCCGCGGACGAGGCCGTCGTAGATCCCCTTCTGGACCTCCGCGTTGAGGAGGGTGTTGTTGGTGGTGAGGGCCTCGAACTCGGCGACCCAGAGGCGCGCCGCCTCGTCCAGGTCGCCGGTGTCGAGCCAGAGCCGGGTCCCGGCCTCGCGCAGCCTCTTCCACGCCGGGTGCGACGCCGCCGCGACGGGCGGCCGGGACTCCCGGTCGAGCCCCTCCCGGGCGAGCGATGCGGCGACCTTAGCGACACCCGATGCGGCTGGCATGGGATCCTCCTCTGCGGGGCCGGGACGGCCCGTGGCGCCCCGATCCGTCTGATCCGCGCGCCGCGCCGACGTTACGGATGATCCCACGCTACGTCGTCCGCGCCGCCGGGACAGGAGACGCGCCGCACCGCCAGCAGCATCTCCGCCAGCTCCCGCATCGCCCCGCGACCGCCGGGGCGCTTCGTGACGAAGTCCGCCGCCGCGAGCACCGCCGGGACGGCATCCGCCACCGCGACCGCCAGGCCGGCCGCCCGCATCACGGACAGGTCCGGCTCGTCGTCACCGACGTAGAGGATCTCCCCCCTCGCGACGCCGTGGCACGCGGCGATGTCCTCCAGCTCCCGCGCCTTGTCGATCACCCCCTGCCGGACGTCCTTCACCCCGACCTTCCGGGCGCGGGCGTCGACGGCGGGGGCGGTCTCGCCGCTGAGAAAGACGACGTCGATCCCGGCGCGGATCAGCTTCGACATCCCGTGCCCGTCGTGGACGTCGAACCGCTTGGTGACGCCGCCGGTCTCGGTGTAGTAGAGGCCCCCCTCGGTCAGGACGCCGTCGACGTCGCAGACGACGAGGCGGACCTTCGCGAGGCGGCGGCGGAGCGCAGAGGGGACGGCGGGTGCACGGCGGGGAGCGCGGGGCATGGGTCTCTTCCCTCAGGGAGTCGCCGCCATTGTAGGGCACCGGGCGGCGGGCGGCAAGCGGAGCACGGCCGGAAGGGCGGGACCGGTGCGCGGGAGGCCGTCCCCGCGCCCCCGGCCTCCCTGGCAATCGGCCACGGCGACGGGGGCAAAGGAAAGGGGGCGATCCGGGGGCGTGAGGGGCCGTCATAACCGGGAGTGCCCGCCTGCCCGACCTTGCGGCCGAAGGCAGGACGGGCCTCCCGGGGGACGTTCCTGTCATTCCGTCGGGACGACACGGTCGCCTCGGCGGAAGGTCGAACTCCCGTCGTAAGATTCATCGATCAAACGAATGGCAAACTTGAGGAAAATCGGGCCGATCGCGACACGCCCGATTCCCCTTCGCCCGGTAGGCCCCGCACCGGCGGCAGACGCGCCATCGCCGTCGCGGAGGGGAAAGGGAGCCCGGGCCGGGCAGGACGGGGAATCCCGCTCCCGCCGCATCAGGCCTGCGGGGCGGGAGGTGGGGAGGCGGGAGGGGTGGCGGGGGACCCGCCGCCAGGCGGAGGCTCGCCCGGTTTCGCGGTTTCCGGCTTCGCCGCGGGATGCTCGCCCGACGGCTCGCCCGGCTTCCCGAAGATCATCCGGCCAGCGCTCCGCTGGATGACGCTCGTGACCGTGATGGGGACGCTTTCGCCGACCTTCCGCGCGCATCCCTCCACGACCACCATCGTGCCATCCTCGAGATAGCCGATCCCCTGGCCCGGCTCCTCCCCGACCTTGACGATCCGGACGGAGAGGCCCTCGCCGGGCAGGACGGGGGCGCGCATGGCGCTGGCGATATCGTTCAGGTTGATGACGTCGATCCCCTGCACCTGGGCGACCTTGTTCAGGTTGTAGTCGTTCGTCACGAGGCGCGCGTCGATCATGCGGGCCAGGCGGATCAGCTTGGCATCCACCCCCTCGATCTCGGCCAGGCGGACGTCGTTGATCTGGATGTCCAGGCCGCGGTTCTTGCGGAGGCGGTTGAGGATGTCGAGGCCGCGGCGCCCCCGGCTCCGCTTCATCCGGTCGGCGGAGTCCGCGACCCGCTGGAGCTCGTCCAGGACGAAGCGGGGCAGGACGAGGGGGGAATCGAGGATCTTCGCGTCGGCCAGGTCGGCGATCCGCCCGTCGATGATGACGCTCGTGTCGATCAGCCAGGGCCGCCCCCGCCGCCCCTCGCGGGAGAGCTCGATGAAGGGGATGACAAACTTGAAGTCGTCCTTGATCTGCAGGAACGCCACGATGGAGAGATAGCAGAAGAAGATGGTCAGCAGGAGCTGGACGACGGTCCGCTGGCTGGGGTCCAGCCGGCCGAGGGAGGGGATCATGAAAAGGGCGTTGGTGAAGAGGGCGGAGAAGATGAGCCCCACCAGCAGCCCGAACATGACGACGGAGATGATGGTCACGAAGCGCCGGGAGAAGCCCCACTCCAGGAGGACGAGGAGGAGGCCCGTGAGGCCGAACGCGACCATGCCGTGCCAGGGATCGAAGTACCCCGCGAGGGCCGGGAAGACCCGCGCCACGGGGTTGCCGGAAAGGAACCACCCCACCCCGCAGCAGAAGCAGACAAAGATGGCCCGCAGCACGTGCAGCATGGCGTGTCCCGGTGGCGCGTCACCGCCTCGAAGCCCGGCGCCGGGCGCGCGGACGGCCG
>CAYUME010000260.1:0-6754 GCA_964445475.1 uncultured Planctomycetia bacterium | reverse complement strand
GGCCAGCAGCAGCGCCTTTGCCTGGCCCGCACGCTCGCGCTCCGGCCCGACGTCCTCCTCCTCGACGAGCCCTGCTCGGGGCTCGACCCGATCTCCACGGCCAAGATCGAGGAGGCGCTCCAGGGCCTGAAGAAGGACCTCGCCGTGATCCTCGTGACGAACAACGTCAAGCAGGCGGCCCGCGCGTCGGACCGGACGGCCTTCTTCCTCTTCGGCGAGAAGGTGGAGCACCGGCCGACGGACGCGCTCTTCACGACGCCGGAGGACCCGCGGACGGCGGACTACATCTCGGGACGGTTCGGATGACGCCCAAGATCGAGACGCGGAACCTGAACCTGTGGTATGATCGCTTCCACGCCCTGAAGGACGTGTCGCTGGCGATCCGCCCGCGGGCCATCACCG
The DNA here is from genome assembly GCA_964445475.1 of uncultured Planctomycetia bacterium. Classification (GTDB taxonomy): domain Bacteria; phylum Planctomycetota; class MHYJ01; order CAYUME01; family CAYUME01; genus CAYUME01. Next base: position 6,352 of record CAYUME010000260.1, on the reverse strand, counting down.
CGGTGATCGGGCCCTCCGGGTGCGGGAAGTCGACGCTCCTCCGGGTCTTCAACCGGATGAACGACCTCGTCCCGGGCTGCCGGACGGAAGGGGATGTCCTGCTGGACGGCGAGCGGATCGACGGGCCGGGCGTGCCGCTGATGCGGCTGCGGAAACGGGTGGGGATGGTCTTCCAGCGGCCGAACCCGTTCCCGCTCTCCGCCTTCGAGAACGTCGCCTACGGGCCGAAGATCCACGGGCTGGCGAAGGACCGCCGGGAGCTGGACGGGCGCATCGAGGCGGCCCTGCGGGCGACGGGGCTCTGGGAGACGCTGAAGGACCGGCTCGGGACGTCGGCGCTCTCGCTGCCCCCGGAGCAGCAGCAGCGCCTCTGCATCTCGCGCCTCGTCGCCGTCGAGCCCGAGGTGCTCCTGATGGACGAGCCCTGCTCGGCCCTCGACCCGATCGCCACCGCGCGCATCGAGGAGCTGATGCTGGAGCTGAAGCGGCAGTACACGATCGTGATCGTCACCCACAACATGCAGCAGGCGGCCCGCGTCTCCGACGACGCCGCCTACATGCTGCTGGGGGAGCTGGTCGAGTCCGGCGAGACCCAGACGGTCTTCACCCGGCCCGAGGACCCGCGGACCGAGGCGTACATCTCGGGCCGGTTCGGGTAACGAAGGGACACGGCGCGGAGAATTTGTTGGAACTCGTTTTGCGAGGGCCGCCGCATGCAGCGCCACTTCGACGAGCAGATCCTGGAGCTCCTCCAGCGGCTGGTCACCATGGGCCGGACGGCCGAGGCGATGGTCCGCGCCGCGGTCCGGATGCTCGTCGAGCGGAGCGACGCCCCCGGCGCGGAGGTCGACGCCAAGGAGCGGGAGGTGAACGACCTCCAGATGGAGATCGACGACCGGGCGGTGAAGCTGACGGCCCTGCAGCAGCCGGTGGCGGCCGACGTCCGCACCCTCTTCATGGCCTCCCGCATCGCCTCGGAGCTGGAGCGGATCGGCGACCAGGCGGTCAACGTCTGCCAGAACGCCCGCGTCCTGATCCAGGCCGCTCCCCTGAAGCCCCTCGTCGACCTCCCCCTCATGGCGGACCTCGCCGTGGGCATGGTGCGCGACAGCCTCGAGGCCCTCGTCCGGAGGGACTGTGCCCTCGCCGACCGCGTCTTCGAGGCGGAACACCGGGTCGACGCCTTCAAGGACCAGGTCTTCCGCGAGCTGCTCACCTACATGATGGGGGACCCCGCGACGATCCAGCGGGCGCTGGCGCTCATCCTGATCTCACGCAACCTGGAGCGCGTCGGGGACCACGCCACGAACATCGCCGAGGAGGTCATCTTCCTCGTCAAGGGTCGCGACGTCCGGCACGGGCACGACACGGAGGCGGCAGGGGAAGCAAAAGACGCCTGACCGGACGGCGCGGGTCACGATCGCGTGGACACGGGGGGCGGGGGTGCCGCCCGTCCCCGGAGGGTTGGCCATGGGCAAGGGAACCATCCTGCTCATCGACGACGAGAAGGACCTGGTCGAGCTGGTGCGGTACAACCTGGAGCAGGAGGGCTTCGACGTCATCGCCGCCGCCGACGGCAAGGCAGGCCTCGAGATCGCCCTCCGCCACCGCCCCGACGCCATCCTGCTCGACTGGATGATGCCGGGCGTGGACGGGCTGGAGGTCTGCCGGCGGATCCGGGAGGACGCCCGGACCGCCCGCGTCCCCATCCTCATGCTGACGGCCAAGGCCGCCGAGCCGGACCGCGTCGTCGGCCTCGAGATCGGGGCGGACGACTATGTCACGAAGCCGTTCAGCCCGCGCGAGCTGGTCGCGCGCGTCAAGGCGCTCCTCCGCCGCCGCGCGCAGGAGGAGGCGCCGCCCGACGTGATCCGTCGCGGGGACCTCGTCATCGACGCCGTCCGCCACGCCATCACCTGCCGGTCCAAGGCCGTCGAGCTGACCCCGACCGAGTTCCGCATCCTGCGGTTCCTGGCCGCCCGCCCGGGCCGGGTCTTCTCGCGGGACGACATCCTCGAGGGGGCGCTCGACCGGGAGGACGCGGTCGTGGCGCGGACGATCGACGTGCACGTCACCGCGATCCGCAGGAAGCTCGGCCGGTGCGGCGCGGCGGTGGAGACGGTGCGGGGGTTCGGCTACCGCTTCCACGACGCCCTCGCGGACGGAAAGGACTGACATGGGACTCCGCAGCCCGTTCTTCCGCCAGCTCTTCATCCCGTACGCGCTCCTCCTGGGGGCCGCGACGGGCGCGCTGGGGGGCTACGCCGCCCGGCTCGTCCGCCTGTCGTACCAGGAGGACCGGGAGCAGGCCCTCCGCGAGGAGGCGCGCCTGGTCGACGCCCTCGTCGCCGCGGACGTCCGCGTCGGCCGCGCGGAGGGCCTCTCCGCCCGCCTGAAGGCGTACGGCGAATCGGCCGGCTGCCGGATCACCCTGGTGGCCGAGGACGGCCTCGTCCTGGCCGACAGCGAGGCGGACCCGACCCGGATGGACAACCATCGCCTCCGCCCCGAGGTCGTTGCCGCCGCCGGCCAGGGCGAGGGGATGCAGATGCGGCCCAGCGCGACCCTCGGCATCAGCATGATGTACTACGCGTTGCGCCTGGAGGGGACGGACGGCAGCCCCGCCTACTTCGTCCGCCTGGCGGTCCCCCTGACGAAGCTGCGGGAGAGCCTGGGCGCCCTGTACGCGGCGCTCGCCGCCGCGGGCGGCCTCGCCGTCCTGCTCGGCGGCCTCTTTTTCTACGGCTTCGCCCGCCGCCAGGCCCGCGCTGTCATCGAGCTCACCCACATGGCCGAGGCGCTCGAGCGCGGCGACCTCCGGCGCCGCGTCCACCCGGAGGCGACCGGCGAGCTGGCCGCGATCGCCCGGTCCCTCAACGCGACCGCCGAGTCGCTCGCCCGCGCCGAGTCCCTGGCGGCCCGCAGCCTCGACGAGCGGCTCACCATCCTCGCCGGCATGAACGAGGGCGTCCTCGCCACCGACGCGAAGCTCCGCATCCGCTACGGCAACCCGGCCGCCGCCGCCCTCCTCGACTACGACCCCGCGGGGATCCAGGACCAGGCGCTCTGGGAGGTCGTCCGCGACGACCGCATCCTCAAGGCCGCCCGCGAGGCCCTCGAGACCGGCGAGCGGATGACCTTCCAGGCCGGGCCGGTGCGCGACCGGCACCTGGCCGTCTCCCTCTCCCCCCTGCCGTCCCGGGGCCACCCCGAGGGGATCGTCCTGGTCGCCCACGACATCTCCCAGTCCGTGCGGTACGAGGAGCTGCGCAAGGAGTTCGTCGCCAACGTCTCCCACGAGCTCCGCACCCCGCTCACCGCCATCCAGGGATATGTCGAGACCCTCCAGGACGGCGCGCTGCACGACCCCGCCAAGGGGCCCGCCTTCCTCGCCACGATCGCCAAGCACACCCGCCAGCTGACGAACCTGGTCGAGGACCTCCTCGAGATCTCCTGCCTCGAGGGCCGCACCGCCCTGCCCCGCCGCATGCGCGTCGACATCGGGCGGACGGTCCGGAACGTCGCGGACCTGCTCGGGCCCGCCGCACAGAAGAAAGGACAGGCGCTCGCCGTCGAGGCACCGGAGGATCTTCCCCCCGTGGCCGGCGACCCGGACTACCTCGAACGGGCGGTGGCCAACCTCGTCGACAACGCCGTCAAGTACACGCCGGAGGGCGGCACGATCCGCGTCGCCGCCTCGCGCCGCGGCGACCAGGTCGTCGTCGAGGTGACCGACACGGGAATCGGGATCCCCGCCGCCGACCTGCCCCGTATCTTCGAGCGCTTCTACCGGGTGGACAAGTCCCGCTCCCGGGAGCTGGGCGGGACGGGGCTGGGGCTCTCGATCGTCAAGCATATCGTGCAGGCCCACGGCGGGACGGTGGAGGCGTCCAGCGAGCCCGGGAAGGGGTCCGTCTTCCGCGTCGCGCTGCCCCCCCTCGCCTGAGGGCCCGGGACCGCGTGCGCTCGGCGCCCCGCGTGATTGCGCGACACGCGCTCCACACGGACGAGCCGCCCCCCGCGCCCCGCATCCACCCGAATTGCCGTCAGCCGGGCGCTGTCCGTCACTCCCCCTTCCTTTTGCCCGCATCCTGGAAACCGCCGATGCACGCAGAGGGACGCCGAACCGGCATAAGGGAACCGGCGTGAATCCGCGTTCTGCGGTTCCCTGTCCGACCTGCGGGTGCGCGTCGCGTGGGGGGCAAGGGTCAGCCTTCCCGCGTCCGCCGCGCTGAACCGGGCCTGAATCCCTCCTTCGCGGCTTCTTCACGCGTCGGCCGTATCCTGGATGCGCAGGAAGAAGGGCCGACGGGGGGCATCCGGAGGGCACACGCCATGGGACACGAGATCGTCTACTGCTACCGGTGCGGGTTGCGGCTGGGCGACGCGGAATTCCAGTCCGGGACCGCCTTGCGCATCGGCTACACGACCACCTGCCTCCTGTGCGCCGACGCCCTGCTGATCCCCTTGTCGGCGGAGGGGCGCCTCGCGGTCCTGAACCCGCCCCGGACCGACGGGGGCGCGCGTCGCGAGACCACGCGGAGGACGGCCCGTCCGCCCGTCGCTCATTCCGCCGGCTTCCGGCCGACGAACAGGTAGTAGGGGGCGCGCAGGAACGGGACGCAGGGGATCGGGCCGGCCCGCTCCGAGACGAGGACCGGCCGCGTCCGGTGCGCCAGGTAGGGGAGATGGTCCGGGCTGGGATGGACGGCGTTGTGGCCGAACCAGGCCCGCCAGAACGCGCGGGTCGGCGCCCCGTGCCGTGTCCGCGAGAGATGGAAGTCCGCCGACCCGAGGTGGCCACCGGGCCGCAACATCGCGAGCGCGTTGTCCACCGCCCGGAACCAGTCCGGGATCATTGTCAGGGAGTAGGAGAAGTAGACGGCGTCGACGGGGCGTCCGTCGGGCGGCCGCCAGGCGCAGGCATCCCCTTCCACCACCTCGACGCGGCGACGAGGAAAACGCCCGCACCGGCCCCGGGCGACCTCGAGCAGCGCGGGGCAGAGGTCGACCAGGAAGACGGTCTCGAAAGTCTGCAATCGGTCGCCGAAGTGCTCAAGGTTCGCGCCGGTCCCCGCGCCCAGCTCGACCACGCGCGCGCCCGCGCCGACGGGGAGCCGGTCGACCAGCTCCCGGCGCCCGCGCAGGAACCCCTCCCGGAAGCGATCGTAGTCCCCCGCCTGGTCCCGGTACAGGCGCTGCAGGCGGTCCGCGTGGGGGGCCCGGGCCGACCCCGGTCCGCGCAGCATCGACAGGATCACCTGCAGGTCGCCGGACGTCATGGGAGGCACGCGGCGGGCTGCCGGGGGACGCCGAACGCGACGGGCCGGGCGCGGCGAGCCAGGTGGACGATGTGGAAGCTGGCGTACGTTCCCACGCGGTCCTCGCGCGACAGCTCCTCGGCGGTCTCCCGGTCGAAGACGAGGTGGTCGAGCAGTCGCGTCGGCGGCCCCCCGCCGCGCCGGACCCGGAGGGGATGCAGGAAGTGAGGGACGCGCTCGGCGCTCCGGAAGAGCACGCGGGCGTCGGGGGTCGCCCGCGCGAGGATCTCCTCCCATTCCGCCTCCAGCGCCGCCGGGTGCCGGCGGCTGAGCCAGTCCATGTGGTCGAGCAGGACGAACCGCGAGACCGGCTCGCGCGTGCTGCGCAGGAACTCCGTGAGGGTGCACGTGCGCGGCCGGATCCGGTCCACGAGGCCCCGCTGCAGCCGCTCGAACGGCTCGCGCTTCAGGTACTCGGGACAGCAGTCCTCCGTGTAGTAGCCCCGGACGTAGAGGGCCCAGAAGTAGTTCGTCCGGGCGGGGATCTCTTGGAAGACGCGACGGAGGACGGACCGGACGTAGGCCGGCAGGTCGGCGCCGTCGCGGTGGATGGCCTCGCGCTGAGAGGAGGGAATGCCGAGCAGGCACATCGTCGACCGGCGCCGGAGGAACCATTCGATCCACGGGCCCCACAGGAGCGGCTCCACGCGCAGGTCGAAGAGGCGCCGCTGCGTCTCCAGGTCGCGGGCGTCGAACAGCTCGCGCAGGGCATCCTCCAGACCCGGGCGGAACCGGGTGTATGTCCGCACGATCCGGGCGAACAGGCCCGCCAGCCCCATCCAGTAGAAGCTGTCGCGCCAGCCTCCCCGCTCGAACCAGTGGATCCGGTCGTCCCAGTACCGCTGCGCGAAGACCGACAGGTCCGGGCGGAGGGACTTGCGGTAGACCGCCCGGAAGGTCGGATGCCGCCCGTCGCCGAAAAGAGAGAAAAAGGTGTCGAAGTCGAGGTTCCGGATTCCCGCCATCTTCAGCTCGAGCACCGCCGTCTGGCACGGGTTGCTGTCGACGGCCCAGATGACGCGCGGCGCCTC
>CAYUME010000259.1:0-6756 GCA_964445475.1 uncultured Planctomycetia bacterium | reverse complement strand
TTGCTGTTCATCCTCACCCTGCTCGCCAGCGTCCTGCGCGGCCGCAAGAAGGGCCGGTTCCAGACCACCTAGGCGTCCGCCCGATCCGGGCCGGACCGAGACAGGAAGGACCCATGAGCCGATCCTCGAAGAAGGGCCCGACGATCGATCCGAAGCTGCTGAAGCGCGTCCTGGCGCAGAAGGACAGCGGCCTTCGCGACCCCATCAAGACGTGGTCCCGCCGCTGCACCATCGTCCCGGAGTTCGTGGGCCATACGTTCCTGGTCCACAACGGGAACAAGTTCCTGAAGGTGTTCGTCACGGAGGAGATGGTCGGACACAAGCTGGGGGAGTTCTCCCCCACGCGGACGTTCCGGGGCCATCCGGGCGGGCGCGAAAAGGCGGCGGCCACGTCGGCCGCGCCGGCCCCCGCCGCCGCGAAGGCGTAAGCAGACGGGGCGGCCGCGGCCCGTCGCCGCCGCCGCGACATGGAGCGGCTGCTCTTCCCGCAGCGCATTTTCGAGTCCCGCGCCGGATGCGACCGGCCGCAGGGTGAAGGTGAATGACGATGGCCGAACCCGCAACCGCACCGGTCCCCGCGTCCCCCGCCGCTCCCCGGCGCTTCCACGCCTCGATCCGCTTTGCGCGCATCAGCCCCCGCAAGGCCCGCGCCGTGACCGCGCTGCTGAAGGGCCGCAACGTGAACCGGGCCAAGCAGATTCTCGCCTACAACGGGAAGCGTGGCGCGACCTTCGTGAACAAGCTGCTGGACGCCGTCCTCGCGAACGTGACACACCTCCAGCAGGAGAAGGATCTCGACATCGACGTGAACCGGCTGTCGGTCGAGCGGATCTGGGTGGACCCCGCGCCCACGTGGAAGCGGTTCACGGCCGCCCCGATGGGTCGGGCGCTCCCGATCCGGAAGCGGAACAGCCACATCCACATCGTCGTGGCGGAGGGCGCGGTGGAGTCCGCCGCCTCCGACCGCGGGAAACGCGTCCGGGCGTCCCGCGCCGCCACGGTGCCGACGCCGGCCGCCGGACCGAAAGCGAAGGAGTGAATCGATGGGTCATAAGATCAACCCCTCGGCGTTTCGCCTCGGCATCCTCGTCCGCCACAAGTCGCGCTGGTATGCCGACAAGAAGCGGTTCGGCAATTTCCTCATTGAGGACCAGAAGATCCGCAACTTCGTCAAGAAGAACTACGGCTTTGCCGGGATCGCCCAGATCGACATCGAGCGGATCGCCGAAACGATCAAGGTGATCGTGCTGGCGGCACGGCCCGGCCTGATCATCGGGCGCCGCGGGGCCAAGGTCGACAAGCTGAGCGAGGACCTGGAGGCGGTCATCGGCCACCGGATCAAGCTGGACATCGTCGAGGTGGAGCGGCCGGAGCTCAACGCGCAGATCATCGCGGAGGCAATCGCCGAGCAGCTCGAGAAGCGCGCCCCCTTCCGCCGGACGATGCGGAAGTATGCCGAGACCGTCAACGACATGGGCGGCAAGGGCGTCAAGATCCAGTGTGCCGGCCGCCTCGGCGGCGCTGAGATCGCCCGGACCGAGAAGATCAGCATGGGTTCGGTCCCCCTCCATACGCTCCGCGCCGACATCGACTACGGCGCGGCCACGGCGATCCTGGGCAAGGGGACCATCGGCGTGAAGGTGTGGATCTACAAGGGCGAAGTCCTGCCCAAGAAGAAGAAGCAGGAAGATGCCGCGACCGCCCGGAAGGCGGACGGGGAGGAGCCGAAACATGCAACTCATGCCGAAGCGGGTCAAGTTTAGAAAGTCGCACCGCGGCCGGATGAAGGGCTGTGCGACCCGCGGGAACACCGTCGTTTTCGGCGACTACGGCCTGATGAGCCTCGAGATGGCGTGGCTGAACGCCCGCGTGCTTGAGGCCGCCCGGATGGCCGCCGCCCACGCCCTCGGCACGAGCGGCCGCCTCTACATGCGCGTCTTCCCCCACAAGCCCATCAGCGCCAAGCCGGCCGAGACCCGCATGGGCAAGGGGAAGGGCGAGCCGGAGTACTACGCCGCGGTCATCCACAAGGGAACGGTCCTCCTCGAATTGGCCGGCGTGCCCGAGCCGATCGCCCGCCAGATCCTCAACCTCGTCGCCCACAAGATGCCCATCCGCGTCCGGATGGTTGCCCGGAGGGCTGCCCAGTGAAAGCCAGCGAACTCCGCGAGAAGACGACCGAGGACCTGCAGGAGCTGCGGGAGACGCTGCGCCGCGGCCTTTTCAATCTCCGCTTCCGCGGCGCCACCGACCGCGTCGAGAACACGGCGGAATTCGGCCGCACCCGCCGCGACATCGCCCGGATCGAGACGATCCTGACCGAGCGCCGCCGCACCGCGTCGACACCCGCCGCCCCGTCCAAGCGCGCCTCCGGGCCCGCCTCCGCCTGACCCCGATCTCATGGAGGAGTCCACGGTGCCGAAGCCGATCCGCAAGAGCCGTATCGCGAAGCCGACGCTCCGGAAAGCCGTCGCCAAGCCCGCCCCCAAGCCCGTCCCCGACACGCCTCCGAAGTCCACGCTCTCCAAGCCCGAGCTCAAGCTCTACCGGACCCTGCTCCTCCGCAAACGCGGCGAGCTGGTCGGCGACGTCGTGCAGCTCGAGGGCGAGGCCTTCCGCAAGAACCGCCAGGACGCCGCCGGCGACCTCTCCACCATGCCCATCCACATGGCCGACCTGGGCACGGACAACTTCGAACAGGACATCACCCTGGGCCTCATCGAGTCGGAGGAGGAGGAGGTCCGGGAGATCGACGCCGCCCTCGATCGCGTCAAGCACGGCACCTACGGCCGCTGCGAGCGCTGCCACAAGATGATCTCCAAGTCCCGTCTCAAAGTCCTCTCCTACGCGCGCCTCTGCATCGAGTGCAAGAAGGCCCAGGAAGAAGAGTGACGCGGACGCCGGCGGATCGTCCCGGCTCCGCCCGCCTCGCGTGCCGACGTCCGGCGCGGCGGACCTCGCCACGCATGCCCCTCCGCCGCGCCGGATGCCGACCATGAGCAAGCGCGCCGCCTTCCTCCTCGTCGCCGTCGCCGGGGCGCTCGCGGACCTGGCCACCAAATCGTGGGCCTTCGGCGCCCTCGGCGTCACGGACCCCTGCGGCCCGCTCCCCCCGGCCTCCATCGAGGTCCTGCCGGGCTGGCTCGCCTGGCGCGCCAGCACCAACACCGGCATCGTCTGGGGCCTCTTCCAGGGAATGCCCTGGGTCTTCACCGCCCTCACCTTCCTTGCCGTCCCCCTCATTGCGACCCTCTTCTGGCGGACCCCGTCCCCCGACTGGCGCTACACCGCGGCCCTCGGCCTCGTCCTGGCCGGCGCCTTGGGCAACGGGTACGACCGCGTCGTCTACGGACGCGTCCGGGACTTCATCGACTTCTACGTCATCCACTACCCCGCGTTCAACGTCGCCGACGCCTTCATCTGCACCGGCGTCGCCCTCCTGGCCTGGCACCTCGTCGTCGACGCGAAGCCGGGCCCGTCGGCGACCGGGAGGACGGACAGCGCCCCCCCGGAAAAGGCGTGACCGGGATCCGGCCGGCGGGTACACTCCCCGACCGGCAGTCGTCACGCCCCGGAGAGGTCTCATGAGCGACGACGGACCGAAGCCCCCCGCCATCGACCCGAGCGCCGTCGATCTGACTGTCGAGGCAGGCCCCCTCCACTTCCGGAACCCGCTCGTCGCCGCCTCCGGCACCTACGGCTACGGGGAGCCCTTCGCGGCGCTCGTCCCCCCGGAAACCCTCGGTGGCATCGTGTCGAAAAGCGTCAGCCCGGAGCCGCGCAAGGGGAACCCCCCGCCGCGGATCGCCGAGTCGCCCTCGGGCCTCCTCAACTCGATCGGCCTCGAAAACAAGGGGCTGGACCATTTCCTGAAGGAGACCCTTCCGTCCTTCCGCGAGCTGCCCGTCGTCCGCATCGTCAGCATCGTGGGTCGGAACGTGCAGGATTTCGTGACGTGCGCGTCGGCCATCACCGACCGGGGCGGCATCGACGCCTTTGAGCTGAACATGTCCTGCCCGAACGTGAGGGAGGGGGGCATCGAGTTCTCGACCGCTCCGGCGCTGGCCGAGTCCCTCGTGGCGTCCGTCCGGAAGGCGACCCCCCTCCCGCTCATCGCGAAGCTCTCCCCGAACGTGACGGACGTCAAGGTCGTCGCCCGGGCGGCGGTCAACGGCGGCGCGGACATCCTGTCCCTGATCAACACGCTCCGGGGCGTGGCGATCGACTGGCGCCGCCGCCGTCCGGTCCTGGGCGGGATCACGGGGGGGCTGTCGGGTCCCTGCGTGAAGCCGGTGGCCCTCTACATGACCTGGGAGGTCGCCACGGCGCTCCCGCAGACCCCCGTCATCGGGATCGGGGGGGCGATGGACGCGAACGACGCGCTCGAGTTCCTTGCGGTCGGGGCCCGGGCCGTCCAGATCGGAACGGGCCACTTCGTGGACCCGACCCTCCCGGGCCGTCTGCTCCGCGAGCTGCGGCTGGCCCTGGCCGAGACCGGGATCGCCCGCGCGCGCGACGCGATCGGGACCGTGCCCCGGACGGCCCCTCCGTCCCCGACCTGCGCGGGATGACCGGCCGGGGAGCGCGTCCGCCGGTCCACTTCTGACTTTTCACGGACCGCCCCCCCGCTTATAATTTCCGGCCCGGCCTTCGCCCGAATCGGCCGGCGGGAGAGACCATGTTCGAGCAAGTGACGGAATATATCGGGAATGCGCTGGGACGCGTCTTCGGCTCGCAGAACGAGCGGACCCTGAAGCGCCTCTGGTCGGTCGTCTACGAGCGCATCACTCCGCTGACCGCGCAGTTCGAGGCGATGCCCGACGAGGCCCTGCGCGGCCTGACGGCCCGCCTTCGCGAGCGCCTGGCCGCGGGCGAGACGCTCGACGACATCCTGCCCGAGGCTTTCTTCGCCGTCCGCGAGGCCTCCCGGCGCACCACCGGCCTGCGCCATTACGACGTCCAGCTGCTCGGCGGAATTGTCCTCCACAACGGCATGATCGCCGAGATGGCGACGGGCGAAGGGAAGACGCTCGTGGCCACGTCCGCCGTCTACCTCAACGCCCTCTCCGGCCGGGGTGTCCACGTCGTCACGGTCAACGACTACCTGGCCCGCCGCGACACCCAGTGGATGGGGCCGATCTACGACGCCCTCGGGCTCTCCGTGGGCTGCATCCAGCACGAGCAGGCCTTCCTCTTCGACCGCGCCTGGCATCCCGAGCGCGAGAACAAGATGCACAACCTGCGGGACGACCCGACGCCCGCGGAGTGGGAGCGGATCGGCCGCGACGTCTACCCCCACGTCGCCATGCGCCGCCTCGCCTACCAGGCCGACATCACCTACGGAACGAACAACGAGTTCGGCTTCGACTACCTGCGCGACAACATGAAGACCCGTGCGGGAGACCGCGTCCAGCGCGGCCACCACTTCGCCGTCGTCGACGAGGTCGACAACATCCTCATCGACGAGGCGCGGACCCCGCTGATCATCTCCGGCCCCGCCGAGGAATCGACCGAGAAGTACTACCTGGCCGACCGCGTCGCCCGCCAGCTCGTCCGCGGCGAGGAAGTGCCCACCCCCGACGGGAACAAGCGGATCACGAACGACTTCGTCGTGAAGGAAAAGGAGCATTCCGTCATCCTGAGCGATGACGGCACAGCGAAGGCCGAGCGCCTCGTCGGCGTCGACAGCTTCTACAGCGGCGAGAATATGGAATGGCCGCATCACATCGAGCAGGCCCTCCGCGCACACCACCTCTACAAGCGGGATCACCACTACGTCGCCCAGAACGGGGAAATCATCATCGTCGACGAGTTCACAGGCCGCCTCATGCCCGGCCGCCGGTGGAGCGACGGCCTCCACCAGGCCGTCGAGGCCAAGGAGGGCCTCCGGATCAAGGAGGAGACCCAGACCTACGCCACGATCACCCTCCAGAACTACTTCAAGATGTACACGAAGCTCTCCGGCATGACGGGGACGGCCGCCACGGAGGCGGGCGAGTTCGAGAAGATCTACAAGCTCTCCGTCGTCGTCATCCCCACCAACCGCGTGCTGCGCCGCGAGAACTACCCCGACGTCGTCTTCGGCACCGTGGCGGAGAAGTTCGACGCGATTGAGGAGGAAATCGACCGGATCCACAAGACCGGCCGCCCCATCCTCGTCGGCACGACCTCCATCGAGACGTCCGAGCTCCTGAGCGACCGCCTCCGGAAGCGCGGCATCCGCCACGAGGTCCTCAACGCCAAGTTCCACGAGCGCGAGGCCCACGTCGTCGCCCGCGCCGGCCAGTTCGGCGCCGTCACCATCGCCACCAACATGGCCGGCCGCGGAACGGACATCCTCCTCGGGAAGTTCGCCGGCACGCCGGACGACGGCCCTCGCCTCTGCGACTGGATCCTCCAGGCGCACGGGATCAAGGTCGACATGGAGGGGCTCCCGGAGACGCCCGACGCCCTCCTGGAGGCGCTGGCCGACCGGATCGACGCCCACCTCGCCCACCGGAAGGACCGGGAGGGCTCCGGACTCCCCGCCCAGCGCAACGCCGTGCAGACCTACCGGAAGGAGGGGCTGCCGGGCCTCGAGGCCGTGGTAAAATCCGCCCCGCCGGCCCCGGCGCCGGCCGACGCCGCCGCGCCGCACGAGGAGGGGGTGCCCGACGCGGCCGCCGCCCTCCGCTCCCTCCACACCTACGTCCACACGGGCGTCGCCGCCCTCGGCGGCCTCCACGTCCTCGGCACCGAGCGCCACCAGGCCCGCCG
>CAYUME010000258.1:0-6767 GCA_964445475.1 uncultured Planctomycetia bacterium | reverse complement strand
TGGCCGCCGCGGGGGGCGCCGGCGCCGGCTCCGCCGCGGGCGGGGGGGCGTGGGGGACGGCCGCCGGGGGGCGGGGCGCGGCGACGGGTCGGGACGCCGGGACGGGCGCCACCGGGGCTTCCGCCGGTCCGGCCGGCGGCGCGGATTCCGCCTCCGGCTGGACGATGAGCGGGGGCGAGACCGGGGTCGGGGCGGGCGGGGGCTCCGGCGAGGGGGTCGGCGGGACGGCCTGCGGAGGTCCTTCTTTCGGGGCAGGCGGAGCTACCCGGCTCGCCAGCGATGTCCGCATGATCTCGAACAGCTGGGGGGCGTCTTTCTTCCTCATGGCTTTCCTCTTCCTCCCGCCGACGGCGCGCCGGTATCGAATGTAGACCGATTCCGGCACGGGGTCAATCCCTAGTTTCGCTTGCGGTCAGGAACCCGATTCGATACGATCCAAATTCGGCTGGTCGGCGGAAATTCGACCGGTCTGAGTGATTCCACCCAGCCTACGACGAGAAGCCGAGTGGGGTCCGGCGACGGAAGGAGCGCCAGCTCATCCGCCGGATCCTGACGAAGTCGAGGTTTTTCTCAGCTGCCGCGGGGCCGGACCGCACCCCGGTGCCGGCCGGCGCAGGGAGCCCCGGCCGTGTCCGATCCCGTCATCGAAACATCAGACCTGAGCAAGGTCTACCGGGATTTCTGGGGCCGCGCGCGCCTGCGCGCCCTCTCCGCCCTGAGTCTCACGGTCGAGCGCGGTGAGATCTTCGGCCTGCTCGGGCCGAACGGCGCGGGCAAGACCACCACGATGAAGCTCCTCCTGGGGCTCATCTTTCCCACCGGCGGCTCCGCGCGCGTCCTGGGCTGTTCCCCCTCCGACGTCGGCGTGAAGCACCGCATCGGATTCCTGCCCGAGGAGTCCTACCTCTACCGGTATCTGAACGCCGAGGAGACGCTCGACTTCTTCGGCCGGATCTTCGGGCTGTCCCGGGAGGAGCGGCGGCGCCGGGTGGACCGCCTGCTCGGACAGTTCGGCCTCCAGGCGGCCCGCCGGCGGCCCCTTCGGGAGTACTCCAAGGGCATGGTGCGGCGCGTCGGTTTCGCCCAGGCCCTTCTCAACGATCCCGAGCTGCTGTTCCTCGACGAGCCCACGTCCGGTCTCGATCCCATTGCCTCCCGCGAGATCAAGGACCTCGTCCTCGACCTGAAACGGCAGGGGAAGACCGTGTTCATGTCCAGCCACCTGCTGGCCGACGTGCAGGACGTGTGCGACCGGATTGCCATCCTGCACGAAGGGGTGCTCCGGCGGACCGGGCCCGTCCGGGACCTGCTGGCCATCGAGGACACCCTCCAGATCACGGTCGCCCGCCTTCCGGCCGGCCGGCAGGCGGATGTGCTCGAGCAGATCCGGCAGGCGGGGGGGACGGTCTCGTCGGTGGGGCCGGCGCGGGACACCCTCGAGTCGCTCTTCCTGAAGACCGTGGTCGATTCCAAGCGGGACGTTCCGCGGACGGACGGGACGGGGCGCGACGGCGCCTGACGTCTACCGTGGTCCCGGGTGTCTACGGGAACCCCATGCGCTGCCTTCTGGCCATCGCCCGCCTCACGGTGATCGAGTCCCTGCGCAAGCGGGTCTTTCTCGCGCTGGTCGGGTTTGGCGCGGCGTTCGTGATCGTCGCGTCGTTCCTGCCGTCGATGAATGCCGCCGCGCGGGTGACCCTGTTGCAGGCGTGGGCGTACCGTCTGGTCTTGTTTTTCGGCGTCCTGGTTGCCCTCATGCTGGCGGCCTTCTCCCTGCCCGAGGACCTGGAGACGCGCCGCATCCAGACCCTGCTGGTGAAGCCGCTGCGGCGAACCGACGTGATGCTCGGGAAGTTTTTCGGCTTCCTGGGGGTCCTTGCGGTCTTCCTCGCGCTGATGGGGCTGGCGAGTCTGGCCCTGGTCCGGATGGCGGGGATGGCGGGGGGGGTGGAGGCGGATCGCGCGCTGGAGCCGCGCACCCGGGTCCGGGCGGCCGCGTTCGAGGCCGCCCCGGGAGCGAAACCGATCTTCTTCACCTCCCAGCCCGGCGTCCAGCAGCGCGTGGTCGGTCCCCTCGAGCAGGATCTCCGATGGCGGTTCGACGGGGTGGATCGCGGGCGCTACGGGGAATACGTGACCCTGCGCCTGCGGGTGCGGCTGGGCTTCGAGCACGTTGCCGCCCTGCAGGTGCCGGAGGGGGCTGCGCAGACGGTGGGGCTGACGGTCGAGAACCCGGCGGGAGCCGGTCACCCGGTCCTGCCGATCCCGGTCCGGGTCTGGACGCGCCGGTGGTCGGAGGTGACCTTCAACGTCGCGGCCGCCGACCCGGGAGGCTCGATCTGGGTCCGGCTCCGCCGTCCGCGCGAGGAGGCGTGGATGGCGGCGGATGCGGAGTCGGTGGAATTGCTCGCCCCGGGCGGCCCGCTGGCGCTCGAGGCGAACTTTGCCCGGGCGCTGGCCGTGATCTTTCTTCAGGTGGGGATCGTCGTCGGCGTGACCCTCGCCCTGTCGCTGGTGGCGTCCGCCCTCGTGGCCCTGCTGGCCGGATTTTTCTTCTTCTCCTGCGGATACCTGGCCGGCTTCCTCCGCGATTCGCTGACGACGTCCGAGGCGATCCTCCGCTCGATGCTGGATCCCGCGGCCGCGGTCCACCCTCACGTCGTCGAGGCCTGGGATTTTCCGCCGTGGCTGATCGAGGCGGCCAATTGGCTCACGGCGCGGATCCTGTTGATCATCCCGGATTTTGCCCGTCTGGATTACGCGCCCTATCTGGTGGAGAGCCACGCCGTTCCGCTTCCGGACCTGATCCGTCCGGAGGACGCGGCGCGTTTCGCGGTCTACCTGGCGGGACCGCTGCTGCTGGCCTGCCTGCTCGCCCGGCGCAAGGAGTACGCATGAGGCGATCCCGTTGGCAGGGCGAGGGGATGGGGTCATGACCTGGCGTCGTTTCCTGGTGCTGGCCGCGCTTCCGCTGCTGGCGGCTTCCGCCGCAGTCCAGGAGGCGATCGAGCGGACGCCCGAGCGGGTCCACGAGCTGGAGGCGAGCCAGCTGAAGGACGTCCCGCTGGTGAGCGCGGCGATCGAGACGACCGGGACGCTGATGATGGGCGGCCTGCGCGGGCTGGCCGTCGACTATCTCTGGATCCGCCTCTCCGACCTGAAGGAGGATCGCCAGTACCTCGAGGCGGTCCAGATCGCCGAGATCCTCACGCGGCTGCAGCCCCGCAACGAACAGGTGTGGAGCTATCTGGTGCACGACCTGGTCTACAACATTCCCGCGAACGTCGAGGATGCGAAGGAGAAGTGGAGCTACGTCCGGAAGGGGGTCCTCCTGGGGGAGGAGGGCTGCCGTCGCATCCCCCAGTCCCCCTTCATCCGATACAACATGGGCTTCACCCTCTACCACCGGCTGCAGCAGGACCGGTTCCTGGCGGAATTCTACAGGCTGGATCGCGGGCGGAACCCCTTCGCCGACGCGCGCGCGTGGTTCGAGGCGTCGCGCCGCGCCCTTTCGGACTGGCAGCGCCGGGAGGGGCCCGAGGCGACCTACTATGCGCCCGACGGGACCCGGGTCTCCGACGACATCCTGTCCAGTTTCATCCGAAACGTCTCCTTGCAGGACGCCGGCTGGACCCTGGCCACGGGCGGCGACCGAGCCGCGGCGCGGGCCGCCATCCTGGTCAGCCTGGCCGAGATCCTGCCCCAGCTGGATCGGGAGGACGACTCGTACCTCCGCCGCTACCGCGACACGTGCGAGGACCTTTTGCGTGCCGTCGACCTCGAAGCGGAGGCGGTGTCGTTGGCGCGCGACGGAGACCCGGCCGCGACCCGCGCGCGGCTCGAGGCGGTCTGGAAGGCCTACCGCCAGGCGATTCTCGACCCCGGCCATTCCGCGCAGCCGTTCCGCCGGCGGCTGGACATCCTCGAGGACACCTTCTTCCTCACGCACTGGGCCCGGCTGGGGCTATTGCTGGGCGGCGACAGCTGGGAACCCAACGACGAGGGGCCGTTCTGGACGGTGATCGATTTTGCCCGTCCCGTCCTGCGCATGAGCCTCGGCCCGCTCCGCGACGACATCGACCGGTGCTCCTACCATGCGCCGGCCTCGGGCCGAGCCCGGTTCACCCTCCGGTACGAGGCCGGCCGGTTGAGGCCCGTCGTCCGCATGGCGGCGTACGCCGAGGGGAACAGCCAGACGGGCTGGGCGGAGAAGGGGGCCCTGGAGCCGGCGCGGCAGGATCGGGGGCCGGATCCGGCGGACGGGTGGGAACGCCTCGTGGTGGAGACCCCGCTTCTCGAGGCGAGGGGGGAGTACCTGTTCGAGGTGCGGAACGCCGTCGACGGCCCGTGGTCGACGGCGCCCTACGAGGTCACGGCGGAGTTCCTGCCGGAGCCGGTTTTGCCCCCGTCCCGGCCGCGGTAGGCGCCTGTCCCGTCCGCGGTCATCGGAAGAAGAGAAGGGTCACGCCCACGAAGATCGGGAGGAGGATCGCTCCCGACCAGAGCATGTAGCCGAAGAAGCTCGGCATCTTCACGCCGTTCTCCTCCGCAATCGCCTTCACCATGAAGTTGGGGCCGTTGCCGATGTAGGTGTTGGCGCCCATGAAGACGGCGCCGCAGGAGACGGCCGCGAGCAGGGCCGCAGCCTCGGGGCCCTTGGCGAGAAACTCCGTCATGTAGCGGGCTCCCTCCACGCTCACGCCGAGCTGGCCGCATTCCGTGGCCGCGAAGGTCAGGTAGGTCGGCGCGTTGTCGAGGAAGCTGGAGAGCAGGCCCGTGGCCCAGAAGTAGTGCCACGGCTCGGAGAGGCCCAGCTCCTTGCCGCGGGTGTTCAGGATGAGGAGGGGCGCGACCATCGTGACGAAGATGCCGGCGAAGAGGACCGCCACCTCGATGATCGGCCCGAAGGTGAACTTGTTGGCCTCCCGTGTCGCCTTCCGGGTCGACAGGTAGGCGGCGATGGCCAGCGCCACCATGAGGCCCTCCTGGATGCCGAAGGGCCATGGCTGGCCGCCGTTCCCCCACCCGTTGCCGCTGCCGAGGATCGTCAGGACGATGCCCGCCAGGAAGAGGATGTTGTGCCAGCCCTCGATCCGCAGGGGCTGGTGCACCAGGACCTCCTCGAGCTGAGAGCCCGCCCGCTCCTTCTCCTCCTTGTCGAGGACGTACTGGTCGACGAGGTTGAAGAGGAGGAGGAGGACGCCGTTGACGAAGAGCCATTCCTTCCAGAGGGCGAGGGTCCACTCGAAGGGGACGCCCTTGAGGAAGCCGAGGAAGAGGGGCGGGTCGCCGAGGGGGGTCAGGAGGCCGCCGCAGTTGGAGACGCAGAAGATGAAGAAGACGACGAGGTGGACCTTGCGCTGTCGCTTCTCGTTGGCACGCAGCAGGGGCCGGATGAGGACCATGGAGGCGCCGGTGGTCCCGATGAAGCTGGCCAGGGCCGTGCCGATGGCCAGGATGACGGTATTGGAGAGGGGTGTGCCGGCCAGGGATCCCTTGATGTAAATGCCGCCGGAGATGACGAAAAGGGCGCCGAGGAGGGCGATGAAGGGGACGTACTCGTACAGGACCGCGTGGAGGATTGCCACGCCCCCGTCGTGGCCGTGCGTGGCGAGCAGGTAGGCGGTGAAGAGGCCTCCGAAGAGCCCGCTGACGATCGCCTTGTTCCGGTTGTGCTCCCACCAGTGGTGGCAGACCAGGGGCAGGACCGCGATGCTGAGCAGCAGCAGGACGAAGGGGAGGACGGACCAGAGCGGGAGGCTGGCGCCGAGCGATCCATGCCCGCCGGCTTCGGCCGCCTCGGCGGCGAGGGCGGGCAGGAGGGTGAAGGCCAGACTGATTGTGACCAGAGAGATTGTTTTGCCAAGATGCAACATGAGTGCCGCTCCTTGGATGACTAGGCCGGTTGGAAGTGGATAGCATATCGGGACCTGTGAAACAACGCAAAAAAAGGAGTACCGGTCTCCGGTTGCTTTCAAGAACAGGGGGGGCGGATTGGGATTGACAGTCGGGTGGAGTTCTGATAGTCACATCAACTAATTTGTTTGCCGTTTTTCGGGAGCCGCGCTCCGATACGGTTAAACTTTGGATGGATTGGACATGAAGCGTCAGCGCCATGGGGGGAGAGGGGGCGGGGGAGGGAAGGGGATCGTGCTGGCCGTCCTGTCTGTAGCCTTCCTGTATCTGACGCTCAAGGGACAGGCCCAGGGGGTGGCGGCGCCGGCGGAGATCCCGGAGCACGCGGGGCCGCTCGCCATCCCGCTGATCTGGTGGCTGGCTCCGCTGGGGTCGATTGTCGCGCTGATCTTCGCCTGGGTCTTCTTCGTCTCGATGAAGTCCGCGAATCCGGGCGAGCCGCTGATGATCCAGATCGCCGAGCACGTCCGCAAGGGGGCGATGGCCTACCTCAGCCAGCAGTACAAGGTGGTCACCGTCGTCTTCATCGTGCTCTGCCTCCTGCTGGCCTTCATGGCCTTCGTCCTCCACGTCCAGTCGACCTGGGTGCCCGTCGCCTTCCTGACGGGCGGCTTCTTCTCGGGCCTCTCGGGCTTCCTCGGGATGCGGTCGGCGACGATGGCCAGCTCCCGGACGGCCTTCGGCGCCAAGGAGAGCCTCAATCGCGGCCTCCAGATCGCCTTCCGCAGCGGCGCCGTCATGGGGCTCGTCGTGGTCGGGCTGGGGCTGCTGGACATCTGCCTCTGGTTCCTTCTCCTCTACAGCTGGGTGGGGATGGAGCTGCGCGAGGTGACGGTCACGATGCTCTGCTT